>JADLFQ010000045.1 GCA_020845515.1 Anaerolineaceae bacterium
AAAAAACTCATCAGCTCTAGGTTTTTGTAAATGCACCCATAGCAAATGATCTGACTGTTTAAGGGCGCCAAAAATTTCAATATCTTTGAGATTTGTTTTTACCTGATGATTGGGTGCGAATAAAACACTATGTACCATAGACGACCTCTTAAGATTGCAAGTACAATAGTATAAACCGGTTGCGAAAAATGAGCAATTTTTACGGATTATTTTGGGAGCTTTTGGAATGCGCCTGTTGGATGTTGAAAAAGAAAAAGATGTCATCGTTGTTGCCATTGAAGCGGGCCGAAGCGTAGAAAGTAAACTGCGCCAGCTTGGCGTTATGCCAGGAAACTGCGTGCGAGTGCTCAGGCAGGCCCCTTTTCGTGGTCCCTTATTGGTTCTGGCTGGAGGGAGGGAAGTCGCGCTGGGGCAAAGGATTGCTGCCAAAATAATGGTTGAGGAAAAACCATGCGAATCGCCCTGATAGGACAACCGAACTGCGGGAAAAGCACATTATTCAATCAGGTTGCAGGCTATAAAGCTGAAACGGGCAATTTCTCCGGGACAACTGTAACGTTTACTGAAACAAAAGTTCGGGTTCAAGGCCAGGTTGTTAATCTCGTTGATTTGCCCGGTACGTATACTTTGGCCGCGTCGAACCCTGCTGAAAGAGAGGTGTTTACCTACCTGGCTGGCCATGAGGTGGACATCATTATTAATGTGATTGACGCAGTTCATCTCTCCCAAAGTTTGGAATTAACCCTGGAATTGTTGGAACTTCAACGTCCGATGGTGATTGCGCTCAATATGCTGGATGAAGCACGTATGGTCGGCTTGCAATTGGATGGGCCTGGCCTGGGAAAGTTGGTTGGGACACCAGTGTTGCCATTGGTGGCAAGCAAGGGCCAGGGGGTGAGAAACCTGTTTGTTGCCGCTGTTCGGACTGCGCAGGAAGGCGTTATACCTATCCGGCAAGCTTTTAGTCCAGATATTGAAGGAGCTGTAGATTTTCTCATGAGTCGGGTGATGTCGTTTGCAGAACCATTATGCACAGAAGCGGCAGTCATTAAGCTATTGGAAGGCGATGCCGAACTGACAAAAGCATTGAAGAATAGCCAACCAGAAATGATTCATGTAGTGGAAGATTTGCGACTTGGATTGCAACATTCCCGCAGCCGCCAACCAGTTTGGGTGATCAGCGGAGAGCGTCACGCGCGGGCAAATGAAATTGCAGATATGGTTACAAGGCAAGGAGAACGCAGGGTCTTGTTTCGTGATCATTTGGACAATATCCTCCTGCATCCGGTTTTAGGCTATCTTGCCTTGGTTTTGATTCTTTTTCTTTTCTTTCAATTTGTATACCACTTTGGCACCCTGTTGGAAGAGCCATTATTGAATTTTTTTATTGGAATGGAAGGGATGATGCTTTCCTGGCTGGGGGAGGGCTTTTTTTCGCAGATTCTGGTTGGCCTTATTCAGGGTATCTCAGGCGGCATCGCGATCGTATTGCCTTACTTGATGCCTTTTCTGTTTGGGTTGGGACTGCTTGAAGATATCGGTTATCTGCCAAGGGTAGCTTTTTTAATGGATGCTCTCATGCACCGGATTGGCTTGCATGGGAAAGCCATTGTGCCCTTTATCCTGGGGTTTGGTTGCAATGTTCCTGCTGTGATGTCCACTCGAATTATGGAAGATCGTAGAGATCGCTTTATTGCGGCAGCGCTGGCGACGCTTGTGCCATGCGCTGCACGCCTGTCGGTTGTATTTGGTTTGGTGGCTTTCTACCTGGGACCAAACCTTGCGCTGGCAATTTACCTGTTCAACCTGGTGGTTATTTCCTTGACTGCGCGTTTGCTCTCGCTTATGATGCCTGAGGAAACGCCCGGCTTGATCCTGGAGATTCCAGTTTACCGCTTGCCCACGTTTCGCACCGTAGCTGGCAAGGCATGGTTTCGAATACGCGAGTTTGTTGTCGAGGCATGGCCGGTTCTAATCGCAGGCAGCATAGTCCTTTCAATCTTGAATTATTTTAACTGGGCGGTTTTTATCAATTCACTTGTTAGGCCGCTTTCCTGGTTGTTAGGCCTGCCTGCGCCGGTAGGAGTTCCGCTGATATTTGGGATTTTGCGAAAAGAACTATCGCTGGTCATGCTGCATCAGGCTTTGCAAGTAACTGATCTTTCAACCAAGATGACATCTGTGCAGATGGTCACGTTTGCGGTATTTGTTGTTTTTTATATTCCCTGTTTGGCAACAATGGCGGTTCTACGCCGGGAACTGGGTGCACGCGCCATGGCACTCATTGCCAGCCTCACAGTAATTATTGCCATGTTGGCAGCGCTGGCGGCGCGCGGTGCAGCACTCTTGTTTCTCTAGGTGAATAATGCCGGTTATTGATCACTTCGGGTTAATCGCCCCTATTTATGAGCGTGTATTTGGCTCCAACCGTCAAGCCGAGTGGCTGGAGCGGCTTGCCCTTTCCAAGGGAATGCGCCTGTTGGATGTGGGCGGCGGGACGGGCAGGGTTGCGCAGCATTTAGTGTGTGATTCTTGTGATGTTATTGTCGCTGACGAATCGCTTGGAATGCTCAAGAAAGCCCTGGAGAAGGACAGTTTACAAGCAGTGGGCTCCCATGCGGAAAAGCTCCCTTTTCTTGAAAAGAGTTTTGACCGGGTTCTCATGGTAGATGCAATGCACCATGTTTCAAATCAGAAGTGGGTGGCCAATGAACTTTTCCGCGTCTTAAAACCTGGCGGCTTTGTGCTTATTCAGGAGCCGGATATCCGCACTTTATTCGTGAAATTAATTGCTCTGGCGGAAAAACTCTTGTTCATGCGAAGCCATTTTTTAGACCATGAAGAAATTGCAGCCCTTTTTGGAAACGCACCGGTGTTGATCAACACAATAAACGATCAAGGCAGCGCCTGGATTCGAGTGCAGAGGCTGGAGTGAAGGACGGAGGGAGAATGCCTGAACGAACGATTGCAAGCCTTATGGAGCTTTTACCGGCGGCCTTTCTTCCGGAAAAATCCACCGGCATGGACGTGGTCATCCAATTCCATGCCACAGGGGAGGGTGGGGGAGATTGGAATGTTTTGATCCGCGATAAGAGCTGTAGGGTTCAGAACGGAGTGGCCTCCAACCCCAACTTGGCATTAGAAGGAAAGGCACAGGATTTTTTGGATGTATTTTCGGGCAGGCTGAATGCCATGCAGGCTTACATGCAAGGAAAGCTGGTTTTGCGCGGCGACAAAATGCTCGCGATGAGGTTGGCAGGGTTTTTCAAGGTCTCTTGAACGCGCTCCCCATTGGCTTGCAAAGGTTAATTAAAAAGACAATTTTTATGTCTTAAAAAAGCCCCCAATCAGAACCCAAGCCTTCTTCCATCATGGAAAAGTCCCACATTTCCATTCCTAACTCCACTTCCGTTGGTCGTTCGAGGGCGGCTTCTGCCTTTTGGCGGGCGGCATCAATGATTGCGGGGCCATAGGGACAAAAAGGAGTTGTTAAGATCATATTGATGATGGTTTTGTCCTCTGAAATGATGACATTCCGAATCAGTCCAAGTTGAACAATATTAAACCCGATTTCGGGGTCAATTACTTCGCTTAGGGCTTCGCGTAGCGTCACGCTGAGTTCGGGATAGGCATCTTCACTTTCCCAGCGCGGACGATTAACTTCTTGAGCAGAGGTCATTTTTCACTCTCCTTCGTTGTAGATTCAGGAATTACATAAGTGCAATACCGGTCGCCTCGTAGAATACAACTTACCTTCTCCACCGGGATGGAGAGCATCCCGGAAATGAAGGCTTGATCTACGATACAGATTTCGGGATGATTTTGGCCAATGTGGTAATAAGGGCAAGAAATCTCATGTATCTGGTAAGTGTTTCCGTCCTTATCCCATTCCACTGTAAACCCTTCGTTCAAAAGCACTTCTTTTATAGTCTCCAGCTTTTGTTCCATGGGCATTGAACGAATTTTCTGGGCGTGTTCTCCGACCAGCTCTTGTGCCATTTTGGTAAAAAGTTGATTTACAGCAGGTTGTGGCAAGGTTTCTTTTATCTGGCTTAATAGTCTGTTTGTCAGGGTAAGATACCTTGTAGGGAAACGTTCCAGACCTTTTTCAGTTAAAAAATAAACTAGACGAGGCCGGCCTACCCCGTGGCGTTCCTCTTCAGCAGCTACAGTTCCTTCGGCCTGAAGGTTGGTTAGGTGGTGGCGGACGGAAATAGCGTTGATACCAACAACTGCTGCCAGATCGTTGATGCTGGAGCGCGGATTGTTCAGAAGAGTCTGTAAGATCCGTTCCCGAGTACTTTTCATATTTCCTCAGATATTTATTACATAAACTTATTTTATTCCTGTGCAAGTATATCATAGCGATTTGAAAATTGTCAATAATATGATTTTTATTATAAATATAAGATGGACGGGAGAACCCGAGAAATTGCGACAAGCCTGAAAATAGAAAGGTATGAATTAGCGTAGAGCACGGGCGTCCAAGGCTAAGATTCCCGTGCCAGCTTTATTTACCACCAAAGGATTAATCTCAATTTCGCTAATTTCTTGGAAATCGCACGCGAGTTGACCTATGCGGAGGAGGCAGTCTGCCACGCTTTCAATATCGGAAGCGGGCTGGCCCCGCAGCCCGGCAAGCAATCTTCCGGCGTGGGTACTTTGAATCATGGCGAGTGCTTGTTGCCGGGTGATTGGAGCAATTCGGAAGGCGACATCGGCCAACAATTCAACGTAAATACCGCCCAAACCAAACATAAGCAATGGCCCAAAGGTTGGATCGCGACGCATTCCTACGATAACTTCGTGTCCACGAGGGGCCATCTTCTCGACCAGAACACCATCGAGTCGTACCTGTGGGTGGGTGTTCTGTATCGTTGAAATCATCTCCTGATAAGCATTTTGCACGGTTCGGGCATCGGACAGGTTAAGGCGAATTCCCCCGGCTTCCGATTTATGTACCAGGTCCGGTGAAACGATCTTAAGAACTACGGGGTATCCCACTTTTTCGGCGAACTGAACAGCCTCTCCTGCATCGTGTACCCATGCGCCGGGGATCAGGGGGATACCATAGGCTGATAGGAGAGGACGGGTATGCGCTTCTCCCAGGAAAGTTAAATCCTTGGTCTCCGTCAGAATTTTCTGTGCGGCTTCCTTGTTTATCCCCTTGAAGTCTGTGGCAAAGGATTCTTCGGGGTGATTCTGGCGTTCTCCGATGCTGTGCAAGATACCCAAAACCTTGCCGGTCTGTTCGGGACAGGTGTACATCGGAACTTTCATGCCATGCAGCACATGCCGTGCCTCGCCAATGCTAACACCTCCAACGAATGAGGCGATAACGGGTTTGTCGGTTTGCGCTGCTCTTTCGCCAATGACCCGCGCAACATCGGCGGGGTTTACGAGTGCTTGCGGTGTGAGAATTGCAAGGG
>JADLFQ010000046.1 GCA_020845515.1 Anaerolineaceae bacterium
AAACTTGGTGTGAAGCGGCTGGACATCTGGTGCTGGCGGCTGGTGGATATGGCTGCGCTCTCGGCAGAATGCAAACGGGTTGGCTCGGTGATCAACTCGACGTTTGACGACCAGATGGGTTCGCTGGCTGACCCGAACGACAATGAGTTGACATTGCGTTCCTGGGCGGAGAGTCTGGAGATGGCAGAGCGCTATGGGGTGGACACTCTTTTCATCTTCTCCAATCAGGTGGACCTGGTGAACGGCAAGGAATGGACACGGCGGTTATCGCGCTATGTCTCGGATGCGGAGCAGTACGCCAATTTGCTGGATCAGAGCGAAAAAATTCTCAAGCTGGTGGAGCAAACCAAAGTTAAAGTGTGGGTGGAAGCTCTTAATACGTTCCATATTCAAGGCGGGGTGCTGGTGCATGACCATGACCTGGCTGCCGACTGGGTGCGCCGGATGAACCATCCGCAGTTCCGCCTGGCTTTTGACTGTTACCACCAACAGCGCACGGCAGGCAACCTGATGTACGGGCTGGAAGCCTACTACGGTCTTTACGATACCTTCCATGTGGGCGATGTGCCCACGCGACAGGAACCCGGTACCGGCGAGATTAACTTTCCCAACCTGTGGGCAAAGCTGCGCTCGCTTGGTTTTGATGGCTATGTTGGGATGGAGTTCCGACCGTCGGGAAATGAAGCTGAAACATTTGAGCGTGTCAAGGCAATTTTCAAAGCCGGTTAGTGCATTATTCCAGGGGTGGCCGCGGTGAAATTGCCGGGGGTATTCCCCCAGGTTCTTCTTGATATAATGAAGACTCCCCTGAAGGATTTGTAAATGTTTTCAAGAGGGCTTGCCTCCTGCATAGCGATGTTCGAACAGAAAAACTCTGTCTAAGAAGCGAGGCATAAGATGGAATTTACCGGATTTTTGAATTTCTGGTTTACTGACCGGCCCTTGGTCGAGCGAATCGAAGCTTTTTCCAGGCTGGGTATCCAGCGTGTTGGTGTATGGAGCTGGCGGATGGAGGATATGGCTGCCCTTTCGACTGAGTGCAAGCGGACTGGCTGTATTCTGGATTCCACCTTTGACGACCAGATGGGTTCGCTGGTTGACCCAAACGAGAACGAGTTGACATTGCGTTCCTGGGCGGAGAGTCTGGAAATGGCAGAGCGCCATGGGGTGGAGAATCTGTTTATCTTTTCCAACCAGATCGAGCGTGCCTCCGGGCAGAGCCGGACACGGCGGCTTTCGCGCTATGTAACCGAAGCCGAACAGTACGCCAACTTGCTGGAGCAAACTGAAAAGATTTTAAAACTGGTTGAGCAAACGAAAGTGAAGGTGATTGCAGAGGTGCTCAATACATTTTACATCCAGGGCGATATTTTGGTGCGAGACCACGATCTTGTCGCGGACTGGGTGCGCCGGATGAACCACCCGCAATTCAAGATGGTGTTTGATTTCTTCCATCAGCAGTTAACGGGCGGGAACCTGGCTTATAAAATGGAGGCGTGCTGGGGATTGTATGATACCATTCACGCGGCAGATGTCCCGGGACGGGTGGAACCCGGCACGGGCGAGATTAACTTCCCCAATCTGTGGGAGAAGCTGCGCTCGCTTGGTTTTGATGGCTATGTCGGGATGGAGTTCCGACCGTCAAGGAGTGAAGCCGAGACATTTAAGCATGTTAAGACAATTTTTAAATAGTACAAAACAGGAGTTTGTCGAATGGAAATAAAAGGTAAAACTGCGCTGGTTACTGGCGGCGCGCAGCGCGTCGGTAAAGGGATCACGCTTGGATTGGCGCGCGCCGGAGCGAATATCGTCGTCAACTACCATAGCTCTGCTGAGGAAGCCGCACAAACCGTACGGGAAGCCGAAGCACTGGGTGTTTCAGGATTGGCGGTGCAGGCTGATGTGTCCGATTGGGAACAGGTTCAGCGGATGTTTGAAGAGGTCAACAACAAAACCCCGGGTGTAGATATCCTGGTGAACAATTCCTCGCTTTTCCTTACCACCCCGGTGCCGAGCATGGATATGGGAAACTGGCATAAAGTGACCAGTGTGCTCCTTGATGGCTCGTTCTATTGTACGAATATGGCCGCCTTTCACATGTTAGAGAAAAAAGAAGGGGCGGTGATCAATATAGTAGACTTGTCGGTCTGGGAAGCCTGGCCGAGATTTTCGGCGCACGCGGTTGGAAAATCCGGGCTGATGGCGCTGACGCGCCAGTTCGCGTTAGACCTGGCACCGTATGTGCGAGTGAACGCGGTGTGCCCCGGGCCGGTGCTGCCCCCTGACCATTACAGCCCGGAAAAAATAAAGCGTTCTGCTGACAAGACTTTGCTGCACCGCTGGGGCTCCCCGGAGGATATTTCGAAGGCGGTGAACTTCCTGGTGGATGCGGACTATATCACCGGCGAGGTGATCATCGTTGATGGCGGACAGCGCTTTGGACACCGCCAGACAGAAGAAGGTTAACTGCTCGCTGAATACCCGCGAGATTATCAATCACCTATTATTAGAGGAGTAATAACCATGAGCGTAGTACGAAGAATGAAACGAATTTTTGCACCTGATGGCAAAGCACTGATTGTTGCAATGGATCATGGCAGCATGGATGGTCCGTGCAAAGGGTTGGAAAACCCTGGAAAAACGATTGAAAAAATTGTAAGCGGTGGCGCCAATGCCATCCTGACAACTTATGGTATTTCGCGGCGCTATGCAGCGGAACTGGCTGGCATCGGTTTGATCATGCGCTCTGATGGCGGCGGCACTTCAATCGGCCCCGGAGGCGGCCCTGGCAGAATTTTCTTCCAGGTGGAAGAGGCTTTGCGGCTGGGCGCGGACGCGCTGGCGGTTTCGGCTTTTCCGGGCGCAGCGAATGAAGCAGAGACGTTGGAAAACCTGGCGTGTATTGCCGCCGAGGCGCACAAGTGGGGGCTTCCGGTGTTGGGCGAAATGGTGCCCGGCGGGTTTGATGTCAAGCCTGAGATGCGCACAACCGAAAACATTGCCCTGTCTGCCCGGGTGGGTTCTGAGTACGGTGCGGATATTATTAAAACCCCTTATGCAGACAATTTTACGGCAGTTACCAGCACCAGCTATGTGCCGGTTGTGATTCTGGGCGGGGCGAAGCGGGGCAAGGAACGCGATATGTTAGCGGATATTAAGGCAGCGATTGATGCTGGCGCTTCCGGCGTTGCCATTGGGCGTAACATCTGGCAGTCGGAGAACCCGGCTGCGATGACAGCAGCTGTGGCGGCCATCTTACATAAAAACGCCAGTGTTGACGAGGCGATGGATATTCTCACTAAAAAATAGGAATCATAGGAAGAGTGAAAAATGAAACCAGATTTTAAACGCTTTGTCGGACAGGTGGCTGTAGTTACCGGCGGCGCCAAGGGCATCGGCGGCGCGTGTGCGCTGCGTTTTGCCCAAGAGGGCGCCAACGTGGCGATTTTAGATGTGGACATGAAGGCGGGCGAAGAAAACGCCAAAGCTTGCATGGCTGAGGGCGTGGAGGCGCTGGTGCTGAATTGCAACGTGGCGGATGAGACCAGCATGCAGGCGGCCATTGATGCGGTTGTGAATAAGTGGGGACGGATTGATGTGCTGGTGGCGGCTGCGGGCATCTACAGCGGCAAGCCGCTGACCGAAGTGACGATGAAGCAGTGGCAACGCTTGATTGATATCAACCTGACCGGCGTTTTCCTGAGCAATCGTGCGGTGGCACCGGTAATGATGAAACAGAAATCCGGAAGCATTATTAATATCTCCTCCATGGCCGGGAAAACCAGCTTCCCTGCTTCGGCGGAATATTCGGCCTCCAAGAGCGGCGTGATTGGTCTGACCCGCACGGTCGCGATGGATATGGCGCCGTATAACGTAACCGTTAACGCCATCTGCCCAGGCAACACTGTAACCGACATGGTGGTCAAAGAAGTATCGGTGCAGGTGAGCGCGGCGGTTGGCATGAGCCCGGAAGAATGGATACAGATGCGCGCCAACGATGCGCCGCTGAAACGGCTGGCCGAACCGTGGGAGATGGGAGGCGTGGCGGCTTTTCTGGCTTCGCAGGATTCCCGATATATTACCGCACAGTCCATTGAGGTGGACGGCGGCATCATTATGACATAGACAGGACGAGGTTGGCGTGACCAAAACAAGAACAACGATTTTCACTGGACCCAAGCAGCTTGAAGTTAAGGAGGTGGAGTTACCGCCTCTGGGAGAGCGGCAGGTGCTTGTCAAGATAAAAGCTTGCGCGATTTGCACCTGGGAACAGCGCTTTTACAAAGGTTCTGCAAGCGAAGACTACCCTTTCCGTGGCGGGCACGAAACCTCCGGTGAGGTGGTTGCGTTGGGAAGCGGAGCCAAGACAGACGCCAAACCCGGCGACGGCGCCGCGCTGGCGATTATGAATCGCTGTGGTTCATGCGATAACTGCCGGCGTGGTATGGATAATTTTTGCGAGAACGATGACGGCGGGAAGGGGATTGCTGGCCTGCCGTGGGGACCTGGGGGGTTGAGCGATTATATAATCGTGGAAGATTATCAACTTTATAAAGTGAACGCGGTGCACGATTACGCCGCGCTGGCGCTGGCAGAACCGGTAGCTTGTGTGCTGCGCAGTGTACATACTCCCGAATTGGAAGAGGGTGATACTGTTTTGGTGCAAGGCGTGGGGATGATGGGCTTGCTGCATGTGCAACTGCTGCAACACCGCGGGGTGCGCGTCCTGGTCAGTGAGCCTGATGCTGCCAGGCGCAAGAAAGCATTGGAAGAAGGCGCTATCGCGGGTTATAACCCGATGGAAGCAGACGGGAAACAATTTGTCAAGGACCATACCGGCGGAAGAGGCGTAAAAGCTGTATTCTTCACCGCGGGAGGGGTTCCGGCAGTTGAGGCGGGTATTCCGCTGCTTGCCAAGCGTGGTTGGATGTGCCTGTACGGTTCAATTCACCCGAAAGGGATGATGGCAATTGACCCGAATATTATTCACTATGAAGAATTGGTGATCACGGGGAGTTTCTCGCATACCAAAGCGAGTTTCCGTCAGGCGGTGGCTTTGCTGGCGCAAGGACAGGTGAACACGGCACCTTTCATCAGCGAGCGGGTCGCTTTCCCGAATGTTGACTATGCCTTTGAACGCGCCATCAGCCCGGATACTTACCGGGTGGTGATGGAATTTTAGTGCAAGACGGGAGTTATCTTGTCGCCTGATAAAGTATTACTGGGAATTGACATTGGCACACAAGCTGTAAAGGCGCTGGCAGTGGATTTGAAAGGCCGCGTTCTGGCACAAACTGCGCTGGAACGCGGCCCGCAACACCCGCGCCCGGGCTGGGTGGAGATGGATGCCGCCCAGGACTTGTGGAATCCGGCGGCACAGCTTCTGCGGCGGCTATTCCGGAGCGAAAAAATTAACCCGCAGGATGTGGCTGTGGTGGGGGTGAGCGCGCTGGTGCCTTGCCTGTGTGCGCTGGATGAGCATGGCAGCCCGGTGAGCGAGGTTATTTTGTATTCCGATAACCGCGCACTAAAAGAACTGGAATGGGTCAACCAAACGGCAGAACTCAACCTTACCGCCGAGGCTGTCATTCCCAAGCTGGTTTGGCTGCGCAACAACCACCCCGACCGCTTCAGCCGCATTCGGACCATCTTCTCTGCACATAACTATGTGGTGTACCGGCTGACGGGTGCGCGCCATGTGGATTACGATACTGCCGGGATTCTGGGCGGGATTTTAGACTCGCGTGCCAGGCGCTGGAAAGAAGAAGTTTTTGAGCGCCTTGATCTCCCTTTGCCCATCCTGCCGCCGCTCTCTGCGGCGACTGGGCTGGTGGGAACAGTGACACCGGAAGCTTCCCGGCAGACCGGATTGCCTGCCGGCACCCCGGTAATTGCCGGTACGGGTGACACCTTCCCGACGATTGTTGGGTGCGGCGTGATTGATGTGGGCGATGCGATGGTCTCGTATGGAACCACCGGCCTGCTCACATTGGCGCAGAAACCGCTGGCGCTTTCTGCGGGGGGGCCGCATTTTGACGATGGCAGCGGGGAAGCCTCGCTTTTGTGGATCGCGAACATTCTTTCTGCCGGGCGGTTGATCCGCTGGTATTTTGAGCAATTTGGCCAGATGGAGGAGATTGTTGCAGGCCGCATGAGAACGAGCATGCATGATTTACTCGATGCTCAGGCGGGGTACCTGCCGCCGGGTGCGGATGGTTTGATCGCGCTGCCACACTGGCTTGGCCGCCGCACCCCATTGCCCGACGCGCACATGCGCGGAGCGCTGCTTGGTTTTACCCCCAGCCACACCCCGGCACACATCTACCGTGCCATCCTGGAAGCTTTTGGCTACAATATGCGCCAGTCTTTTGAGGCAGTGCGGCCACTGGCGAAACGGATGGTCGCCACAGCAGGAGGGGCACGCAGCCGTTTGTGGCGGCAGATTGTCGCCGATATTCTCAAGACACCGCTCGAGTATTATCCTGCTGCCAGCGGCGCGTTAGGCATTGCTTTTCTGGCAGGCTACGCTGCCGGTCTCATCCAAGACTTTGGCACAATTAAAAACACCTGGCTGCAAGACCCACAAATCACACTGCCTGATGAACAGGCATCTTCAGTTTACGACCACTATTTTGAAATCTATTGCAATTTTGACCGCCAAGCGGCGGCGACTTTTGCGAAACTGGCACAGGTTACCGCCCAACCCATAGGCGAAGCGTGAGCCTTGGAAGAGGTTAGCTTGATAACTAAAAAAACCAGCAACGAGCAGGGACGCATTAGCGGGCGCCTGAGGAAAAAGCGACTTCAAGCAGGTTTGAGTATTCGCGAGCTGGCAAGGCGCACCAACCTGACAGCATCCTTCCTCAGCCAGGTGGAAAATGAAAAAGCGAACCTTTCACTGGAGTCGCTGCGGCGCATATCTGAGGTTTTGGGCGTACAAATGTTGTATTTTCTTTCCGATTTTCCGGACAGCAGTGTTGAGTCCATGGCAGTTCCTGAAAGCTTGATTACCCCTGACGGATTGGCGGAGGCGCGGAATCTGTTAGACCGCACCTACCCACTGATCAAAGCAGATTTAAGGCCACAACTCTCTTTGCCGGATGCCGGTGTTACGTATGAATTGCTGACCTCACGCCTTGACCATAAAATGGAAGCCTTTTTGGGGAGAATATCACCGGGAACAGGAAATGTGAGCAATACGTTAAGGACTGCGACGGAGGAATTTGTCTTTGTTCTTTCCGGTGTGTTGAAGGTGGGAATTAAGGACCGGATTTTTCTGGTTGAAGCGGGAGATTCGATCTATTTTGAAGGGCAGTCTCTGACTTATATGGCAAATGGCAGCGATACCGAGGAGACTGTCTGGCTCTCGGTGGTCTCACCTCCGGCGTTTTAGGCTGGGGAAATCCATCCCGATAAAGTGCTACTTGACTTTGTGTACTTAAATATTATATAATCCTTTTCATTACAGATAACAAACCTTGTGCAAGTATTTTTCGATTCGACGATTTAAGTTTGAGGAGAGATTTTATGCAGAGGTATCGTTTTGAAAAACGGGTAGTACCGTGGAGCAATTTCCCGGACGCATATTCAAATGACAGCGCAGCTATGTGTCAATTTCCTGCCGTTGCTGAACCTCCCGATACTTTATGTCTTGGCAACTGAGCAAAGTGGAAAACACTTCTAGTAACAGCAATCCCCACGACCCTTTATCCTAGGTTCTACAAAATTTATCTGGACGCTCTGGACCTGACGGAGTTTCCATTAACCCGGTTGACCTGCAATAGCGAATGGTATGATGCTTCGACAATGGGAGAAATTTCTCAACAAATTGCTTGTAAACCTACAGCCAATTCTTATCATTCATTACGGAGGCAAGGCATGATTAGTATCAATCGAGAAGCAATGAAACTTGTCCGAGAGATTCTTGAATCTCCGGCGGTATTTGATGTGCAGGTTTCGCAACTTCAAAACGGCGCCACAGTAATTGATATGGGGCAAAAAGCTATGGGAACATGGCTTGCGGCAAAGTATTACACCTTGATCAGTATGGGCGGTATCGGACAGGTGAGTTATGAAGGTTTTATGCTCGACCATGTCTCTTTGCCTGCCGTAAGAGTGATGATTGATTATCCAATTGAAACTTGCGTCGCTTCCCAAATAGCAGGCTGGAGACTGGAATCAGGAGAGGATTCGGTAATCGTTGCAGGACCAGCCCGAGCTTTGAATAAAAAGAACCCGGATCATTTTATGAAAATTGTTCCATACCGGGACGAAAATAATGAGGGAGTCATTGCTCTACAGACTGCCAGGCCTATCTCGGAAGGGATAGCTGCACAGATTGCCGAATCTTGTGGGCTGGCGCCGCAGAATCTTTATATTCTGGTTGCAGCGAATTCCAGTTTGGTTTGTGCAGTTCAAGTATCGGCGCGGGTGATTGATATTTTATTACACCGGCTTGCAGTTGCAGATTTTGATATTAATATCTCTCGATTTGGACAAGGGTACTGCGTCATTCCTCCTTTGATAAATGACCAGCATATTTCTTTTGGACGGATCAATGATGCTATTGTGTATGGCAGTGTTGCTATGTTGTACGTCGAAGGGGACGATGAGGAAATCGAGAACATAGTCAAACAAATACCCTCTTCGGTTTCCCCGGTTTATGGGAGGCCCTTTCTTGAAATTTATGAGGATGCAGGGCGGGATTTCTATAATATTCCGATGAATTTGAACTCCCCTGCTGTAGTGCACATAAATAATTTAAACTCCGGAAACACCTTTAGCGCAGGGGAAATTAATTATGATGTGCTCAGTCATTCTTTCTTTGGAAAGCCGTCATCAAAAAAGTAAGGCAATTAATAAAGGAGGATTTGATCAAAAGAAGTGATAGCAAGAATAAAACACCCCAAGCTCTGATCTTAAGCCAGACTCTTGGGAATTCAGAGAGATTCACCCACTCATCGAGCGGTGAGCAAGCTGGTGCCCATCCGCGCTCTAAATAAGGAGAGAAAAGCCATGAACCGTATTAGAATATTGGTGTCCGTTTTGATTGCCTTTGCGATCCTAAGTGGCTGCAGTAGTCCAGCGACCTCCGCCGCAGGTGATCAACCTACTGCAGGTGCAGCAAAGCCGTTTAAGGTGGGGTTGTTAACGACAGGGCCTGTGAATGATAAGGGGTATAACCAGCAAGGTTATGAGGGGTTACAGAGAATTAAAAATGAATTAGGGGCAGAGATTAGCAATGTTGAGCTGGAAGATAACCCCTCCCTTTATGAGAAAGCAATCCGTGATTATGCAAGCCAGGGTTATGATCTGATCATGGCACATGGGAAGCAATTTCAAGATGCAGCCAATACCGTTGCACCAGATTTTCCCGACACGATTATTTCTGTCACCAGCAGCAGCGTGGCCAAGGATAATGTGATTGGGGTCGCCTTGGATATTCCGCAGAGTTTTTACGTTCTGGGGGTAATCGCTGGCAGTATGGCGGATAAAGTAGGGATGATCGGCGGACAAGAAATTCCCTCTATTCAAGGCAGTTTCACCGGTTTTATGAATGGCGCCCGCAGCGTCAACCCGGATGTGGAATTCAGTGTTGTTTATTTAGGTGGATTCACGGATGTAGCCGGGGCAAAGGAAGCGGCGCTGAGTATGGTAGCTTCTCAAGGCGTAGAGTTTTTGCTTCCGAACGCCAACATTGCCAGTCAGGGTGTGTACCAGGCATGCGCTGAAGCGAATGTTCTGTGTATAGGAGTGTTTGGGAACCAAACAGATTTTGCCCCAAAAAACATTGTGGTTAATTATGCTTCGGATTTCGGTGTAGCCTTGAATATTTTAGCCAAGCAGGTCAAGGATGGTACTGTAGTTCGTGGGAAGCCAATTGTTTTGGGTCTGGAGGCACAAGGTGTGGCTGCTTACCTCTACAATGAAAATGCCAATGTGCCCGTCCCAGAGAGTGCCCGCAAAGCTGTGGATGAGGCAAAGCAAAAACTCATTAATAAGGAAGTTGACCCAAGTGCCCCTGTAACGCCATAGAAAAGCAAGGAAAAAATATTGTGCTCAATCAATATTTAGGCCATCTGTAAACTTCACTTAATCATGCTATGCCGGCCTTACAGATTTACCCGGCATAGCATGACAATGGATTTCACATTTATGCAACCGCAACTTTCTTCCGGTTCGAGTGGTAAAGCTTCTCATTCTAAAATTAATAAAACATCTCTCTCACGGGATTTGAGATTTGTATGGGAGCGGAGCAAGAAATTCCTTACCCCTTTAGTGGCGATTGCCCTCGCTTTAGGAATAGGCGCTGTTCTTATGTATTTAAATGGGTATTCTCCACTCCGTGCTTATTCCACGTTGTGGTGGGGAGCCTTCGGGAACCTTAGAAATATAAGTGAAGTTCTTGTTAAGGCGACACCCTTAATGTTTACCGGCTTGGCGATGGCGGTTGCATTTCGCGCCAGTATTTGGAACATGGGCGCTGAAGGTCAATTTTTTGTAGGGGCTATTGCCACAACATGGGTGGGCATTCACCTGGGTTATCTTCCGCCCTGGATTCTTATCCCCTTGGAGATGGCCGCCGGAATCATGGCTGGTGCTTTGGCAGGGATGTTAGCCGGGTATTTGAAAGTCCGTTTTAATGCCAATGAAGTAGTCACTACAATAATGATCAATTATCTGATCATTATTGGGACGAACTATCTGGTAACCGGGCCGATGAAAGAGGTAACCCAGGATAGCTTCCCTCAATCAGCGCTTATCTCGGCAAATGCCTTTCTGCCAAGGATCGTACCGACGACTCGTTTAAATATTGGTTTTCTAATTGCCATCGTTTTATCCATAATCATGTATTTATTGATTTTTAAGACCAGCTTTGGTTATGCTCTTCGCGCTACTGGAATAAACCCTGAAGCAGCGCGGTTTGCCCGAATGGATACAAAAAAGATCGCTTTGCTGGTAATGGCTCTCAGTGGCGGTCTGGCAGGGTTAGGGGGGTCTATCGAAATTGCCGGATTAGCCCACCGGCTTTTCTCAAATGTATCTCCCGGGTATGGTTGGGACGGTATTGCGGTATCCCTGTTGGTAAATAACAATCCCCTGGGAGTTATGTTCTCCGGGATTCTGTTCGGAGCACTTCGTTCAGGGTCAGAAATTATGCAAATTAATGCCGGTATCCCCTCGGTGCTTAACTCTGCTATTCAGGGAATTGTCATTTTATCCGTGATTGCGTTCGGCGCTTATCGGTTTATTTCCAACAAAAAAGAAGGTAAGGAGTAACTTCGATGGAAGACATACAATGGATAGTTGGGCTGCAAGGTATCCTGGTCGCAACTATTCGGTTGGCGACTCCATTAATCTTTTCCGGGATTGGCCTGGTAATCGCTGAACAGGCCGGGGTGGTGAATATCGGCCTGGAAGGGATTATGCTATTAGGCGCCTTTACCGGCTGGACAATAGGTTTTTATTCGGGCAGTCTGATCTTGGGGCTGGCGGCTGTCATCATTGTAGGTTTAATTTCCGGGTTAATTTTCGCACTTTTTACCGTCACGATCAGGGCAAATCAAATTGTGGTGGGCGTAGCTTTTAATATGTTAGGAATTGGGCTTTCCGGTTTTCTTTACCGCACTTTATTTGGGCGTGAAATAGGCCTTTTGAAATTGGAAAGTTTTCAATCCATTGAAATTCCCTTTCTAAGCAACTTACCTTTCATCGGTAAAATACTGTTTCAGCAAAATATCCTGGTATATAGTTCCTTTGTTTTTTGTCTTCTGGCGATCTATGTTCTCTACCATACTGCCGCGGGGCTTGCAATACGCTCAGTCGGCGAGCATCCACGTGCAGCGGATACAATGGGGATAAATGTATTTTTAGTGCGATATTTATGTGTTTTGATGAGTGGGGTTGGTGCGGCTCTTGGAGGCGCATTTCTGTCTATAGCCTACACCAACATATTTGTTGAAAACATTGTCTCAGGCCGTGGATACATAACCCTCGCGATTGTTGCATTTGGACGTTGGAAACCCGTTGGGACCCTGATAGGTGCTTTAATTTTTGGTCTTTTTTATGCCATTCAACTTAATTTGCAATCGCTGAGGGGAATTGTCATTCCTTACCATGTTTTCCAGGCTTTACCCTATTTCATGACTATTCTTGCACTGCTCAGTATGCGCGGCCGCGCAATCAGACCGAAAGCATTAGGCAAACCTTATGAACCCTCAGCATAAACAATCGGAATCGAGAGGAGAAAATTTGCTTCTCTCAATGGAGAAAATCAATAAAATCTTTCCGGGAAACGTTGTTGCTACCAATAACGTCAGTTTGGAAGTTAGACAAGGAGAGATACATTGCTTACTGGGAGAGAATGGGGCAGGTAAAACTGTACTCATGAATATACTCTATGGAATGTATCAGCCTGATTCCGGGCAGATATATTACAAGGGTCAGCCAATCTCTATTCATTCTCCGAAGGATTCTATCGAAAATCGCATTGGAATGGTCCACCAACATTTTATGCTGGTTGAAACTTTGACTGTCGCAGAGAATATTATTTTAGGACAATGGAAGCCGTGGAAAAATCTGAAGGAAATGGAAAAAGTCCACGAGCGCATTAAAAATTTAGGCGAAGAGTATGGGTTGTTTGTCAATCCAAATGCGTTGATAAGAGAGTTATCCGTGGGGGAACAGCAGAGAGTGGAAATCCTTAAAGCTCTCTATCGTGGAACGGACTTGCTCATTCTTGACGAACCCACATCCGTATTAACACCTCAAGAGACAGTGCAGTTACTTAATCTTTTGCGCGGGCTGGCCGATAAAGGATTGACCATAATTTTCATTACGCACAAATTTGAAGAAGTCTTCCAGGTTAGTGATCGGGTTACAGTACTTCGAGACGGTCAACTGGTTGGCACCACGGACACTGCTCAGACGACATTCGGGGAACTGGCTAAATGGATGGTGGGCAGGGAAGTCTTCATGGATTTGGATCGGTCTAAATCCAATTCCAAGGAAGTCGTACTTTCTGTGCGGGGTTTGCAGGCTACAGATGAACGCGGTTTATTGGCGGTCAAGGATGTATCCTTCGACGTACACGCAAATGAAATCGTTGGAATTGCGGGAGTATCAGGGAACGGGCAAACAGAACTGGCGCTTGGGCTGGCCGGATTAATTGAAATAAAGTATGACCGGCTGGAGCTATGCGGCCAAGAGCTAAAAAAAATTACAGCAAAAAACCTTGATCGGATAGGATTTGGTCACATTCCAGAGGACCGCCAAGGAATGGGATTGATTTTACCTTTTTCCGTGGCAGAGAATTTTATTCTGGGAGAATACAATAGTGAACCCTATTCTCATTATGGTTTCCTCCAAAACCGGCAAATCATTAATCATGCCCAGTTATTGGTTAACAAGTTTAGTGTACGCGTTTCGAATGTAAAAGAAGAAATCACCAATCTTTCGGGTGGAAATCAACAAAAAGTGGTTGTGGCGCGCGAGTTAAATCGAAACCCGAATTTCTTATTGGTCAATCAACCGACAAGGGGTATTGATATTGGTGCAACTGAATTTGTATATCAACAAATCTTAAAACAACGCGACGCGGGGTCAGCCGTGTTACTGATTTCCACCGACCTGGAAGAGGTCTTCAAGCTCAGTGATCGAGTTTTGGTGATGTTTGAAGGACAAATTATTGGGGAGGTTCCCCCCGACCGGGAACAGATATTTAAGGTGGGTTTGATGATGGCGGGCAAACAGGTAGAAGAGGAATTGGCGTGATCAAACTTGGAACAGCTTTAAATTACACCCCCAATATGTCTGTAGGGAAGATCGTTGAACTTGCCCAGGAGGCAGAACGTTTGGGTTTTTCGCGCTGCTGGATTGCAGATGAAGGTATTGTAACTCGGGATTGTTATGTAACGTTGGGCGCCATTGCACAGAAGACCAGCTCCATTTTATTGGGGACTGGCATTACAAACCCCCTGAGCCGCCATCCGGCTGTGACTGCAGGAGCGATTGCCAGCCTGGACGACATTTCCGGTGGCCGTGCCTTTCTCGGTATTGGCGCCGGAGGGAGTGTAACCTTCAACTCTCTCGCGCTGAAACATGAAAAACCCCTCACCGCAGTACGGGAGACGCTGCTTGCAACCAGGGCGCTCTTTCACGGAGAGGTAGTCACTTTCAATGGCGAGGCGGTGAAACTTCATGAGGCGCACTTGGCTTATGCCAGACCGGATATTGAAATCTGGCTCGCCGGCCGAGGCAAAAAAATGCTATCACTTGGCGGAGAACTGGCCGATGGGGTTTTACTATCCTTTATGCATAGAGCACTGATTCCTGAGTATATTGATATCATCAAAAGCGCCGCCGCCGCGAAGGATAAGAAGCCCAAGATTTGCTATGCGTCCTATATTATTCCCAATGATAAAATTTTTAATGAGATGCGCGGCCAGTTGCTTTTTCGTATTCTAGATTCTCCCCCCCAGGTAAAAGAGTTAATCGGATTTACACCCAAAGATGAGAAAATGATCCGTCAGGCAATCGACGCGAATGATAGTAAACAAGCCTCCAGTCTATTAAAAGTTGATTGGGTTCGCCCGTTTGTAATTATAGGATCGAGCGAAGAGTGTGCTGCTCAGATGGCTGATTTAATGAATACATTTCAGGTTGATGAATACATGCTTTCCATTTACAATCCAGAAACAGCACCTGAATTAATGGAGCACACCGCCAAAACCCTAAAAACACTCCAGAAGAATATGCCCTAGGCCCTCTATCCAACCATTCCGGCGTTTTTTACCACCCTATGTCGGGCCGGGAGTCGTAGTTCGTTTAAATGGCAGAATGAGTTAAATAAAAGGGCTGCCCTGTGAAGGGGCAGCCCTTTATTATTGTGATAAGCCGTATTTTATGCGGTTACCGCTAATTCCACATCGCGTCCAGTTCCGCGGCGGGGACGTCGAAGGTGGTGTTGTTGGGTGCGACCTGGTCGTTCACGAAGTAATCCGGCAGGCGGTCGTCTTCTGCGGTGAAGCCGGCAGCGCGATTAAAGGCGATTTCCATACGAATGGTGCGCAGGCCAAGTTCGTTCAGCCAGTCATCCGGCAGATCAATGTCGTAGGTGGTACGTATCATGTTGACGGCAAAATCAGGCCGCTGGCCAACGGCACCAGTATTGAAGGAACACAATCCCAAGGCATCATACGCGGCGCGCTGGATTTGCATGGCGCGCGAAGCGCTTACGGCTTTGGAAGCGTCCATGTGGTTGATCGGCAGAAAGACGGTTAGGCCAGCGGTATGGTCGGCGCCCATTGGGCTGGTAGCATAGGTAACGCCGGTGCCCTTGACGACACGCGGGTCATAGGCGCTCATGGCCTGTCCTTTGACGGCCGGGATGCGCTTGACGCCCAGCGTTTTACCGGTATGTACAACGCCGTTGGCGATGAGTTTGCCCAACTCTCCACCGGTTGCGATTTCCTCCAATACTTCGGCAGCGCGCTTGCTATCGCCAAAATACGGCAGGTTCATGCTCTTGTAGGGTTCGGGGGCGCAGCCTGTTTCTGCGGCTTCCATCATTACACCCAACGCAGCGCCGACTTCGATGGTATCTAAACCGAGCTCATTGCACAGGCAATTAAGCCGGGCGATCTCATCAATGTTGGTGATGTCCAGGTTGGAACCGCACAAGCCGAGCGTTTCGAATTCAACAGGCGAAACAGCCAGAGTGCCGTCTTCTTTGGGAAAGATGTTGCTACATTGGATGACGCAGCCGCGCATGCAGGCGTGAGTGGGTGATCCGGCACCGCCACGCTCCAGAATCAGGTTGTACATTGTTTCGGCGCTTAAGCCTTCGGCGTTCTCTATCTGGCCGATGCTGAAGTTGCGTACGGGCAGGCCGCCCATTGTTTGCACTGGCATGACAGTTGATGCAGTACCAAACTTCCGCAGAGTGACGACGCGCTCGCTTCCGGCGACAAATTTATTAAAATCTACGATTTTTGTACGGGCGTCTTTGCTGGTCGCGAGGATGGTTTTAGAAGTAATTTTACGCACTAAAACGGCTTTCAACCCTTTGCTGCCCATCACCGCGCCCAACCCGCCGCGCGCTGCCAGCCGGAAGGGTTGGTCTTCGACATCCGAGACAGCCACGCCAGCAGCTTTATATTGATGTTCGCCGGCATAGCCGTTGCAAATAAAAACATAGCCATCGCCAAAGTCCTTTTTGAGGGCTTTTACCAACTGGCTGTTCCACATGTTTGCGTAAGCCCGGCCGTCTGCAAGGCGGCCGCCTTCTTCGTCCAGGATGAAAATGGACAGGTCTCCGGCGGGGCGCATACCGGTAAAGACAATTGCACGGTAGCCCAATGCGGCAATGCTATCGCCGCCCATCCCCCCGGCGTTGGCTTCTTTAATACCCTGGGTGAGGGGGCTTTTTCCGCCGACGGAAAGACGTCCGCCGGTGGAGACATTGCGCCCGGAGAGTGGGCCAGCTGCAAAGGCCAGGATGTTTTCCGGACCGAGCGGGTCGGTTTTAGGCGGCACCAATTCGGAGACCAGCATGCCGGTGAGCAATCGCCCGCCAAGCAACGGATCTGCCAAAGGTTTCTCTTGCAAGGTTCCCGTAGCAAGGTTGACAGTCAGGGTTTTCACAAATATTCCTCCAGCAATTTAACGCAATCTTCCGCAGTGGCCTGACGGACGTTGTTGCCAAACATTGCCATGCGGGTGGTGTTTTCTGCCAGTGTGGGGATATCGGCCTTTTGCAGTCCGACCTCGCTCAGGCGGGTTGGCAGCCCCAACCCGGCGACAAACTTTGTCGCCCAGGGGGAGAAGTCTTTTGGCTGGCTGTTTTCCGGCAAGCGCAGCGCCTCGCGCAGCGGCTGCCAGCGTTCGGGGGTGATGGAGGGCGCGCCGAAAGCGAGCGTGGGCGGCAGCAAGACCGCGACGGTAAGGCCATGATGCAGGTGATAGGTGTTGGCAACGGGACCAGCAATGGCATGTGCCAGTCCGAGGCCGGCCTGGTCCATGGCAATGCCTCCGATGGTTGCGGCTTCAGTCATGGCTTTGCGGGCTTCCAGGTTTTTGCCGTTATGAGTAGCTTCGGGCAGCCAGCGCACCGCTGCACGAATGGCACCCAAAGCGAACATATCGGTCATCGGGTTGGCGCGTTTTCCAAGGTAGGCTTCAATAGAATGTACGAGCACATCCATACCAGTCGAGGCGGTGAGTTTGGCGGGGAGCGAAAGAGTGAGCGAACCATCCAGAATGGCGATCTTTGCGAAAACTTCAGGGTGAACAACGCCTCTCTTGAAACCGGTGTGGTCACCAATCACAGTGACATGCGTTGATTCGCTTCCAGTGCCGGCGGTGGTTGGAATGGCGATAACGGGCAAGGCAGGCTTTTCGATCTTTGAACGTCCCCATTGCAGATCTTCCCAGTCCAAGCCGGGGTTACCGAGCAAAATACCGACGGCTTTGGCGGTGTCAATGACAGAACCACCGCCCAGGGCGACGATGTGAGTTGAACCGGCTTTTTGGGCGGTTTCAAAGGCGGGCAGGACATCTTGAATGTTGGGGTTGCCGGGGATGTTGCTAAATACTTCTGCCGGGACACCAGCAGCATCCAGTTTCTTTACAAAGCTGTCGGCCATTCCGGTTGAGAGAATGCCTTGATCGGTGAGCAAAGCCACCTTTGGGCTGCTAATATTGCTCAGTTCCTGAACCAAGTCTTCAGCAGCATCGGTGGAAAAGATCAATCGGGTTGGAAAGTAAAAGACGGATCCCATAACTATACCTCGCTTTTTAAAAATAAAGATAGGGAAAAGATTGTACGATCCACTTCAGTCATACTTAAAGTATTATACTATTGCTTACACAGATGTCGAGCGTCATTCAGCACATATTTTCGGTAAAAATATCAGTTTCGCTGCCGGGAAGATTCCCAAGGGCGGCGGGAGAGGTTTCCCAAAAAAAGTGCCACCTGTCACCTATCTCCGGCCATTTATCACGGTTTGGTGATGACAGAAAATGCCAACTATCACAGAATATTAATTATCACTTGACAGGCAAGATTGATTTGGGTATCCTACATAGATAGACAGTTCCTTCTCGTTTTGAAGGCGTAAAAAGAAAACCGTTTGACAGCTTTCTCTGCCCTTTGTTCCGTTGTCGCCGTTGAAAGTTATGATCATAAAACTAAAGGACTTCTTTTCTGTCAACACTCCTGTTCTGCTGTTAAGATTACCCTGTTTTTCCGAGGATGAGCGCCTGTAGTATAGAAACGGCTTGCACTCTCCTGTTATTGACAAAATTCCTTGAACTTTTATTGGCGAAAAAATACGCATTGCAGAACAGCACGATAAAAAATATCTAAACATTACTGGAGGCCGCACCCGATGCATACAGACCAAAGCCTGCTGATTGAAAATGGAACCATTGTTACAGTGGATGACCGCGATACGGTGCATTCAACCGGATATGTGCTGGTGCAAGGAGATTCCATCGCGGCGGTTGGCGCAGGCGCTCCGCCGGCAGCGATGAAGCAGCAAGCCCAAACCGTGCTGGATGGCACCAATATGGCGGTGATGCCCGGCATGGTCAACAGCCACACACACTTGTTCCAGTCCTTCATTCGGGGACGCGGCGATGATAAAACTTTATTGGAATGGATTAAGGCATACATCTGGCCGATTGCTGAAAATATGACCCAGGAAGAGACTTACCTGGCCGGACTGGTGGGGTTGATGGAGAATATCCGCTGCGGTGGAACGGCGGTGCTTGATCACCAATACATTCACGCCGACCCAACCTGCGATGACGGCTTTTACCGGGCAGGGCGTGAGACGGGTGTACGACTGATGCTGGCGCGCGGCTGGGCGGATATGGCCTACCGCGAAAGCTTGATGGAGAGCCCGGAGCAGATTATTGCCGAGTCAACCCGCCTGTTTGAGACCTATCATGGGTCTGAGAACGGGCGGTTGCTTTTTGAATTTGGGCCGGTGATTCCCTGGGGATGTACAGATGAAACCATGCGCAAGACTTACGAATTGGCGCAGAAGTGGGGGGTTGGCACACACATTCATGTAGCCGAAACCCGTGAAGAAGTGGAAATAAGCATCAAAAACCGCGGCAAACGGCACATTGAATGGCTGGCGGATCTTGGTATTTTAGGACCGGATGTACAACTGGTGCACAGTGTGTGGCTGGATGACCATGAACTGGATTTGGTGCAGCAGCACGACGCGGTGATTGTACATTGTCCGGTCAGCAATATGTATCTGGCTTCGGGCGCGGCGCGCATCCCCGAGATGCACAAAATGGGTATTACGATCGCTCTGGCGAGCGACGGCCCCGGCAGCAACAACAACCAGGATATGATGGAGGTGCTGAAAACCACAGCCCTGCTGGCAAAACTTTCTACATTAAATGCTCAGGCGGTACTCCCGGAACAGGTGCTGCGCATGGCGTGCAGGGGTGGTTCAAAAGCCTTTGGACAGCCGGACAAACTGGGCTCGCTTGAGGTTGGCAAGAAAGCCGATATTGTCATGGTGGACCTGGATACGCCTTTTGCCATGCCGGTACATAACGCGGTTTCTGCGCTGGTATACAATCTGAGCTATGGCTCTGTGGATACGGTTGTGGTGGATGGCAAAATTTTAATGAAGGGGAAAGAAATTCTGGTGGTAGATGAGAAAGAAGTGCTGAAGGAAGCGCGCATAGTTTGTAAAAAGTTGTTTGAACGTGCGGGTGTACGATAAGACAAAATGATAAAAGAAACGAGACGCGGTTTAGCGGTAAGGGAGAAAAGGCCCCTCAATCGGGTGCAAAAAGCCATGGCGAAAGGGATGAAAGCCAGTGTTGAGACACTGGCGCTGAGCCAGTTGAGCCGTGAGATGGATGTTACCGGGCTGCAGGCGGTACGAAAGCCGGCAACTGGCGGCGGGAAAGCGCTCTCGCTTAATACGCTCATCATGGCTGCGGCGGCGCGAACCCTGCCGGCACACCCGCTTTTGAACGCAGAACTGGTGGAAAGTGAGATTGTAGTCTTTGAAGCGGTTAATGTAGGGATGGCGGTTGCCACCCCGGCGGGTTTGATCGTTACGGTGATTCAGAATGCAGATCAGCTCTCCCTGCAGGAGATGGACGGAGAAATCAACCGGCTGGCTGGACGGGCGCGCAGCGGAAAGCTGGAACTGGCTGATATTGAGGGCGGAACTTTTACGGTGAGCAACTTGGGGATGTTCGGTGTTGATAGCGGCAACCCCCTGCCCCGCCCTCCGGAAAGTGCGATCATGCTGCTGGGCGCAGTACGCCCGCGAGCCGGAGTTGTGGATGGACAAGTGGCGGTGCGCGAAACTTGTTGGATGACGGTTTCCTACGATCATCGCTTTATTGATGGTGCAACTGCGGCTGCTTTTTTAGAGGATTTGAGCAAGGTATTGGCGGAGCCTCAACAGTTGTACGAGGGAACACGAGGATAAAAAAGGATATATGGACAAAGCAGATCTCTTGCTTACGCATGCATTGATCGTTACCCAGGACAAGGGGCGTGCTATCATCCCGGATGGTGCAATTGCCATCTGGCAGGGGCGCATCGCAGCACTTGGAGCGACGGGTGAGATTGCCAGCCGCTTTAAGGCGGATGAAACGCTTGATATGACAGGCAAGATCGTCTTTCCTGGTCTGGTTAATACACATGACCATCTCTTTCAAGTTGCTACGAAGGGATTGGGCGAAGATATGCCGGTTGAAAAGTGGGTGGCGGCTGTCACCTCTCCGACGGCGCTCAGTATTTCGCCGGAAGAAATTTATATCTTTGTGCTGACAGGCTGCCTTGAGCTTATTCACAGCGGGGTGACGACTGTCGTGGATATGAATTATAAGGGGATGCAATTTAAATCGCATGATGAAAATATTCGTGCCATGACCGATAGCGGCTTGCGCGGGCGGTACACGACCACGATCACGGACTACGGGAAAGAATACAATGTCCTGCCGCAGATGGTTGACCCAATCGAATGGTATATTGAGGAATACACCCGCCTGTTTGAAAAATATCCGCCGACTGACCGGCTGGCAGTATGGTTTTCAATCGGTGCTCCGTGGACGATTACACGGGAAGGACAAATGGCGATTAAAAAGGTTTCGGATGAAACCAATACGCCCATTGTCATGCACATCAACGAAAACTATGCGGATAATGAGACGATTATACGCCGCTATGGCAAACCTGTTATCCCGTTCTATGATGAGATTGGTTTTTTGAGCCCAAAACTGTTGGCGATTCACTGTGTGGAAATGAGTGATACGGATATTGAACTGTTTGTCAAGCATGATGTCAAAGTTTCGCATAACCCGGTCAGTAACATGTATCTTGGTTCCGGTATTGCTCCGGTTATGAAAATGCACAAAGCCGGGTTAACAATCTCGCTGGGTGTGGATGGCGCCGGCAGTAATAACTCGCAAGATATGCTTGAGACGTTAAAATGTGCAGCACTCCTGCAGAAAGTCGGCGCGAAGGATGCTTCCGCAGTGGATGCACAAACTGTATTGGATTGGGCGACATTGGGTGGCGCTAAAGCCCTGGGGTTGGAAAAAGAAATTGGTTCGCTTGAGGCTGGCAAACGGGCGGATTTGTTCGCGATTGCACTCAATACCCCGAAAGTTGTGCCGGTTCACGATCCGGTCGCTTCGCTGATTTATTCTTGCGGGCAGCAAAATGTCGTTCTGACGGTTGCGGATGGTAAAGTGCTGATGAAGGATAGCGTTATTCAACATATTGATGAGGCAGGTATCATTGCTCAATGCCAGGAGGCTGCGCTTGCATTGGCAACGCGTTGTGGCTCCAATTCAAAGGTAAAACGCGGCTGGTGGGGAAACGTCACGGAAAAGTATTCATAGACGGGACTGTTCTGCCAGTTGCTGGGCCTGTTTGGGTTTTCGAGGAAACTGGCTTAAGGCAAACAGGCGACGACTATAAAACGAGATATTCGTTTTGATTGCAGAGAGGAGGTGATGAATCCGGGCGATTATTTCTGAGGCTCCCGATGTTGTCGTGTCGTATCCAATAACCAGTTCACATGTTTTTTGAAACAAGGAGAAGGACAAAATGAAGAAAACGCTTGTGGTTTTGGTCTCTTTACTGGTGCTCTTTACGATGATGCTCTCGGCTTGTGCGCCGGCAGCTGCACCCGAAAAGGTGGTTGAGACCGTTGTAGTAGAGGTGGAGAAGGAAGTAGAGAAAGTTGTCGAGAAGACGGTTGTGGTCGAAGCTGAAGCACCCGAAGACCCCATGGCAGTGGCCAGAGAGAAATTGGCTGGAAAGAAGTTGGCAGGTATTCTCTCCGGTGCAGTGAATGATGCAGGTTGGAACACCCAGGCTTATATGGCTATGGTTTCAGCCCGCGATACGTTTGGCCTGGATATTGCCTATACGGAGCATGTGAAGGTTGAGGATGCCGCCCAGGTTATGCGGGATTATGCGGATGCAGGTTTTGACATAATCTTTGCGCATGGCTATGAATATGCCGATCAAATTGCCCAGGTTGCACAGGAATACCCGAACATTCCGTTTATCCAAACCAATGGGAGCGTAGGGGACATTAAAAACCTGTACACCATCACGCTCTCAACTGGTGAGGGTGGCTATTTTATGGGCCGGCTGGCTTGCCAGGCAACAAAGACCGGAAAGATCACTATCATTGGGGCGGATGAATTCCCAATCTGGTCTCACCATATCTTGATGTTCAAGCAGGCATGCACTGACCTTGGTTCAAAAGCTGAGGTTTCAGAAGTGTATATCGGCAGTTGGAATGATCCTGCAAAAGCCAAACAATTAGCAACCGCTGCGATTGCCAATGGATCGGACATCATCATCAGCAATGCAGATTCCGGCGACACCGGTACGGTTGAGGCTGTCAAAGAGGCCTATGACAAAGGAAACAAAGACGTACGGATGATTTCCTGGGTAAAAGACAAGAATTATCTTGGCCCGGATTTTGTGATCGGTGGTTGGACAGAAGACGTCGCAGCTGAATTGCTTTACATCCTGGCGGATAAAATTGCAGCAGGAGAACCCGGCGGACACTTCGCAATTGGCATGAAAGAACATGCTGCGTACATGAACCCGATCTATGGTCTGGTGTCGATGGACATCGAGAAGGACGTGGTTGCCAAGATAGAAGGCTACTTGAAAGACCCCGGTTCCATACCGACTCTAAAAGTACGCACTGATCTTTAAGATGATTTGTTGAAGTATAAATCCCTGAGCGTTTAACTTCGCTGGTCATCCATCGAGCGAAGATGCAGGGAACCTCTATCGGGTGTCTCCCGACAGTACATTCGGGGGACACCCGGAATTGCAATGAATTTTTTAAAACCCATCAGCTCCGAAGAGCTACCTGCGGCAATCGAGCACTTATTATCATTCTGAGGCTTTGGTTATGACTGAACTCCTTCGACTGGAAAAAATCTGTAAAACTTTCCCGGGGGTTGTGGCAAACGATCACGTTGACCTTGAGATCAAAAAAGGTGAGATTCATGCTCTCTTAGGTGAGAATGGAGCTGGGAAGACCACTTTGATGAATTGTGTGTATGGTGTTTACCGGCCTAACAGCGGGAAGATTTTCTGGAAGGGCCAGGAGGTTGAGATACACCAGGCACGTGATGCCATTGCACTGGGAATTGGAATGGTTCATCAGCATTTCATGCTGGTGCCACCACTGACAGTGGCGGAAAATGTGATCCTGGGATTGCCAACCCGCCACGAACCCTTTTTGGACCTCGCCAGTGTGGAAGAGAAGATCTTTGAAAGCGGCCAGAAATTTCACCTGAAAGTGGACCCAAAAGCACGCATTTGGCAATTACCGGTCGGGATTCAGCAGCGAGTTGAGATCTTGAAAGCACTCTACCGGGATGCTGAACTGTTGATTCTGGATGAGCCTACCGCAGTGCTTACGCCGCAGGAAGTTGAAGAGCTTTTCCTGGTTCTTGAGGCGTTGACTGAGCATGGACTTTCGATTATTTTCATCACACACAAACTGGAAGAGGTCATGCGCTCCTGTAACCGGGTGAGCGTACTGCGGGATGGCCGCCGGGTTGATACCCTGGCTATTGAAGACACCAACCCACAATTGCTGGCAAAGATGATGGTGGGACGCGAGGTTTTGCTGAAAGCGGATAAAACCGATCTCCCACCGGGTGAGGTCGTTTTGTCGGTGAAGGAGCTCTCTGCGATTGGCGGTAGAGGCTTGCCGGCGGTTAAGAACGTTTCCTTTGAGGTTCGCAGAAACGAGATCTTTGGCATTGCCGGAGTGGACGGCAATGGCCAAACCGAATTGGGCGAGACGATCTCCGGTTTGTTGCGCGCCACGGGCGGGAAGGTGACCATCTCCGGGAAGGATGCCACCAACAAAACGCCGTTTGATATTCTTAACATGGGAGTCGCTGTTATTCCACCTGACCGGCAAAAATTGGGGTTGTTGATGAATTTTGCGGTGGACGAGAATTTGATTGCGAAATCCTATTGGAAGCCACCCTTCTCAAAGAGCATCTTTCTAAGGAAAAAAGAAATTGATAAATTTTCCGAGAAGGCGATTAAAGATTTTAACATCCGAACGCCCGGGCCGGAGATCCAAGTAAAGCTGCTTTCCGGCGGGAATCAACAAAAGGTTGTAATTGCACGGGAGCTGAGCAAAAACCCGGACCTGTTAATCGCATCACAACCGACGCGCGGTCTGGATGTTTCGGCGACGGAGTATGTTCACAAGCAACTTCTGGCCGCACGCGAGGCTGGAGCAGCGATTCTGTTTATTTCGACTGAACTGGAAGAGATTCTATCGCTGTCTGACCGCATTGGTGTTATTTACGAGGGTGAGATTATGGGCATCCTGCCAGGGAAGGGTGCAAATATCCTGGAGATTGGGGAAATGATGGCAGGCCTTCGCCGTTCGAACACCGGCAGTGAACAACCAAAAAAGGAGGCTGAAAATGCAAGCGAAGCATCAGCCTAGAAAACAAAATCTTTGGCAGGCCTTTTTAGAAAAGTCATTCAACATCACGATTCCTGTTGTTGCGATTCTGGCGGCTTTTGCGATCAGCGGGTTGCTGATTTTGGGGTGGGGATCCAATCCTATTGCCGCTTATAAAGCGATTTTTCAGGGGGCATTTGGCAGTCCTAATGCAATTGCGACGACATTGACCCGTATGACCCCCCTGGTATTTACAGGGTTGGCGGTGGCGTATGGCTATAAGGCGGGTTTCTTTAATGTTGGCGCTGAAGGACAGCTTTACATGGGCGCGCTGGCAGCGACGTGGGTAGGGGTGACTTTTACCAATTGGCCGGGATGGTTGCTTGTGATCGCCTGTTTCCTGGCAGCTTCTCTGGCTGGGGCATTTCTGGCGCTGATTCCTGCGTATCTGAAGGCCAAACGTGGATTTAATGAAGTATTGACGACATTGCTGTTTAATTACATCGTTATGCAGTTTTTTGCATGGTCACTGCGTATAGATCATCCCATGGCGGGAGTGGATGAGAAATGGGGATTGGTCAACTGGTTTGGAATTAAAGACCCAACCCAACCCTATCCCAAATCGGCATTTGTTGCCGAACAGTCCTGGCTTCCATCCGTCAACAGTTTTTTGAAAACCGGATTTATCAACAGCATCTTTGGCGGTACGCACTGGTATCAGGCGAGTCTGGCTGAACCTGCATTGGAAAGGATCACACTGGCGCCGCTGCTGGCAGTTTTGGGGGTCATTATCGTATTTGTTCTGATGTTTAAGACCACCATCGGATTTCGGGCAAGAGCAGTGGGCGTGAGCCCTGACGCTGCCCGCGCTATGGGGATTAATGTCAGCAAGACAATCCTGGTCACCGCGCTTATCAGCGGGACACTGGCGGGCCTGGCTGGAGCGATGGAGATATTGGGAACGCAGCACCGGGTAATGGAAAGGTTCCTGGTGGATGCTGGTTTTACAGGAATTCCGGTTGCCCTGATTGGACAGTTGCACCCTGTGGGCGCCTGGCTGAGCGCATTCTTCTTTGGCGCCTTGCGAGCTGGGGCTAACCGGATGCAGATCACTACTGCAGTACCTGTAGCGATGGTCTATGTTATTCAGGCGTTGACGATCCTGTTCGCGATTGCCGGAACCACCATAGAACTCGTATCGTATTTCAAGAAATCCAGGATGACATCCCTTAGTGAGCGAGCAGAGGAAGAAAGATTGAGCCTGGAGAACAATGAGGTGCTCGATGCTTGAGTTTTTGGGAATCTTTACAACAGTTGAGTTTTATATTGCGGTTGTGCAGATGACAACTCCCATACTGCTGGCCGCGATGGGCGGGTTGATTGCCGAACGCTCTGGGATTATTCCCTTTGGCATGGAAGGTATGATGCTGATGGGCACTGTGGGAGGGGTTATCGGGAGTGGATTAACGGACAGGGTGGAGGTTGGTTTGCTGCTGGCTATGCTGGCGGGTGTTTTTATTGCCGTGCTTTATGCAATAATGGCGGTATCCGTTGGCGCAAACCAGGTTGTCACCGCGGTCGCGCTGAACATGGGTGCGCTGGGTTTATCCAGTCTTCTGTATGTGCTTGCTTTTGCGGGCGGGAAAGGCGAGGTTATCGAAGATGTCATCAGGGTGCGCGCCATGCCTTTGTGGAAAATTCCGGTGCTAGGCGAGATCCCATTCATCGGTAAAGTACTTTTCAACCAATATCCGCTGGTTTACCTGGCTTTTTTTATGGCGCCAGTGGTTTGGTTTATTCTCTATCGCACCAGTTGGGGACTCAAGATTCGAGCAGTAGGCGAGCACCCGCACGCCGCAGATACAGTGGGTATTCATGTACTTAAGGTGCGGTATCTCACGTTGATTGTGTGTGGTATGTTGGCAGGGCTGGCGGGCGCTTTCCTTTCAATCGGTGCTTTTAATGCCTGGCAGGAGAACATGACCAGCGGGCGAGGTTTTATTGCATATACATCCATTGTATTTGGCAGATGGGAGCCGATCGGAGCTTTTTTGGGATCTTTTCTATTTGGGGCTGCTGATGCGCTTCAACTACGAATGCAGACTCAGAATATCCAGGTACCATTCCAGGTTATGGTGGCCTTCCCTTATATAGTGACTGTGATCGTTCTTGTACTCTCTGGTAAAAGTGCAAAATGGCCGGCCGCTTCAGGTGAAGCCTTCAAACGAGAAAGCAAGTAGACTCTATTTTCTGATTAGGCAGGTGATACCCAGATTTTGACAATACTTGCGGCAAAATAGCGGCATAGCAGACAGTACCCGCCAACACTTTGTGTGTTGACGTGAACACCAGATGCGGGCAGACAGGTATCAACACGCGGCTGATAATCCAGGATCAAGTGGGTTGTCCGTTGGCTCAGTTGGTGTATGATATATCTTGTATAAAGCCGTGCCGGGACTCAAGATACGCAAGTGTGGCTGGCGGGGAAATGTCATGAAAGGAAATGAATAGATAAAATGACTGTGCCAGCTGCAGAGCCTGTTTGTGCTTTTAAAGAAACCAGTTTAAGTAAGACAGGCGGTGGTTATAAAATGAGATGGTTTGTTTTTAGTTGTGGAAAGGAGGTGATGAATCCGGGCGATTATTTCTGAGGCTCTCGATGTTACCGCGTTGTACCCAATAACCAGATCATATATTTTTGAAACAGGGAGAAGGACAAAATGAAGAAAACACTTGTGGTTTTGGTATCTTTACTGGTGCTCTTTACAATGATGCTTTCGGCTTGTGCGCCGGCAGCTGCACCTGAAAAGATAGTAGAGACCGTTGTGGTGGAGAAGAAGGTGGAAGTAGAGAAAGTTGTCGAAAAGACGGTTGTGGTTGAGGTTGAAGCTGCACCGGCTGAAGATGACATTGCCAAAGCCAAGGAATTTCTGAAAGGCAAGAAGATCTGTGCGGTTCTGCCCGGCCCAGTGAATGACGGCGGCTGGAACGGCGCGGCTTATGGCGGCCTGACCAACCTGCGCGATAACTTCGGGATGGCAATGGCTTACCGGGAACGCACCAAACCGGAAGAAGCCGCCGACCTGATGCGCCAGTACGCGGAATCGGGCTGTAACATCATCCAGGCTCATGGTTCAGAGTACATGGACCAGATCAATGCCGTTGCGCTTGAATACCCCGACATTCAGTTTATGCAGCTCAGCCGCTGCGCCGGGCAGGAACCCAACCTGATCGGTTTGTGCTTCAGCACCGGCGGCGGCGGTTATGTGATCGGCCGTCTGGCTGCTTACATCACCAAGACCGGTAAAGTGGCCTTTGTCGTCGGGCAGAAGTACCCGAATATGGACTGGCAGCCGAACATGGCTCAGGTGGCCGCGAAGGACCTGAAGGACGAAGGCAAGATCTCGATAGATGTGGCCGTTGAAGAGAAGGAAGTTGGATCCTGGGATGACCCGGCAAAGGCCAAAGAAATTACTAAGGCGCTTATCGAGCAGGGTTATGATGTATTTGTGGGTATTGCCGACGCCGGTGATGTGGGTACGATTGAAGCTGTGAAAGAAGCCCACGCTGCAGGTAAAGAGGTCTGGTTCATCCCCTGGGTGAAAGACCGCAACTATCTTGGCCCGGACTTCATCCTGGGTGGTTGGACGGAAGATGCCGCTTTGCAGGTACAGTATGCGGCTGTACACTATGCTTTGAACGGCGCCCCGATTGGCAAGGGCTTCCCCCTGGGTGTGGAAGACGGCGTTGCCTACCTGAACCCGACCTACGGCCTGGTTTCACAAGAAATTGACATGGATGTTTATGCAACCTTTGCAAAGGTGCGTGACGATCCCGCCAGCATCCCCAACCTGGTTGTCCGTGACGACCTGTAAACCGGCTTGAATTTGTTCGATGCTGCGAGCCTCGTGTGTGAGGTTCCATAAAAACCAGTAAGACAGAAAAGGGTGCTCCCCGGTTTCTGACAAGGAGCACCCACCCTGTATTTATAAAGTTTTCACAAAGATCTTTGAAAACACAGGCCTCCATTACTTGTAGCATCACCTTATGACCTTTAATTCAAAAAGCCCTGTACAGCGAACTGGATTAGAGCGCATTAGCTGATCAAAAACAGCGGCCGGCCGGATGGGAAATTCTACGGGCCGCGAAACTTGAGCTTCCATTGGGCCGGGCGGTCTCTTGAAAAACCTGGGAGAGGACAGCCCCGTGCCCATTCGTGGAAGATGTGGTTGATTGAACTTACAAGGAATGGATGGTATTTGCAGTATTTTATAGGACGACCCGGTTTGTACACCGCGAACCCGGGAATTTATACTTAAAATTGATTGGGAGATGTTATGACTGAACCCATCCTCCGATTGGAAAATGTTCGCAAGACTTTTCCAGGCGTGATTGCCAACGACCAGGTGTACCTGGATATCCGGGTTGGCGAAATTCATGCCCTGTTGGGAGAGAACGGCGCCGGGAAGTCCACCCTGATGAACTGCCTTTATGGGGTGTACCGGCCTGACGGCGGCAAGATATTCTGGAAAGGAAAGGAAGTTGATATCTACCAGGCGCGCGATGCAATTGCCTTGGGGATTGGCATGGTGCACCAGCATTTTAAATTGGTTCCGCCGCTTACTGTTACGGAGAATGTTGTACTGGGATTGCCTTCCAAGCGCGAACCTTTTCTGGACGTAAAAACACTGGACAAAGAGATCGGCGAGATCGCCAAGAGATATGGATTTGACATTGACCCGACGGCCCAAATCTGGCAGCTTCCGGTTGGCGTGCAGCAGCGGGTGGAGATACTGAAGGCACTTTACCGCAAGGCGGAGCTGCTGATCCTGGATGAGCCGACTGCGGTTTTGACCCCGCAGGAAGTGGAAGAGTTATTCTCGGTATTAAAAAACTTGACCAAGATGGGCCTGTCAATCATCTTTATCACCCACAAGCTGGAAGAGGTGATGGCGGTATGTGACCGGGTGACCGTCCTCAGGCTGGGGAAGGTAATTGACACAGTTAACACCAGCGACACCAGCACCCGCGAACTGGCAAAGATGATGGTAGGGCGCGAGGTGTTCATGACGGTGAACAAACCTGAGCTTGTTCCTGGTGAAGTGGTGCTGAAACTGAATGCAGTTTCGGCGTTGGATAACCGGGGGTTGAAGGCTGTCAACGACATCAGTTTAGAAGTCCGGCGCAATGAGATTCTGGGGATTGCCGGGGTAGATGGAAACGGCCAAACCGAACTTGCCGAAGTGGTGACCGGGCTGCGCCCTGCAACGGGCGGGAAGGTTGAGATCCTGGGGAAGGAGGCGACCAACCGGTCGCCGCTGGAGATTATGGAAATGGGTGTTGCTTATATTCCTCCGGACCGCCAGCATACTGGACTGCTGATGGATTTTTCGATCACCGAGAATCTGATCGGAAAGAGTTATTACGAAGAGCCGATTTCCAAAAAGGGTGTTTTCCAGAAGGATGCGGTGAACACATTCACCGAAAAAGCAATCAAGGATTACGATGTGCGCACACCAGGACCGGAGCTGAAAGCCAAGAGCCTTTCGGGAGGAAACCAGCAAAAGGTGGTACTGGCACGTGAGCTGAGCTCAAATCCGGACCTATTGGTGGCAGCCCAGCCGGTACGCGGGCTGGATGTGGGTGCTACGGAATATGTGCATGACCGCATGGTGGAAGCCCGCAGCAAGGGCGCCGCGATTCTGTTGATTTCCACTGAACTGGAAGAGATTTTATCGCTTTCAGACAGGATTGCAGTTATGTTTGAAGGTAAGATTATGGGGATTCTCCCGGGAAAGAATGCAGATATCCATGAGATTGGTGCGATGATGGCAGGTGTGCATCAGACGGAGAGCGGGACGGTTGTGAGGGAGGCTGAGAAGCCGCTATGAACAAAGAATCGAAAATCAAAGAAATTTGGACCGCGTACCTCGATAAGAGCTTTAGTATTACCGTCCCGTTGGCGGCTATCTTGCTCGCTTTTCTGGTGAGTGGAATAATTATGCTTATTTGGGGAGCTAATCCCCTGGAGGCTTATGAGGCATTGTTTGCGGGGGCTTTTGGCAGCCCGAATGCCTTTGCCACCACCCTGGAACGAACAACACCGCTGATCTTCACCGGGCTGGCCGTGACGCTTGGTTACCGTTGTGGTTTCTTTAATGTCGGGGCAGAGGGGCAGCTTTATATGGGTGCGATTGCGGCAATCTGGGTCGGAATTATGCTGCCGAATCTTACAGGATGGATTCTGATTCCGCTGGCTGCGCTTGCTTCGGCGTTTATGGGTGTGTTGTGGATATCAATTCCGGCTTTTTTGAAGGCAAAGCGGGGCATTAATGAGGTCTTGACCACCCTTTTGATGAACTATATTGCAATCCAGTATTTTGAGTGGGAGATCCGAGTAGATCATTTTAAGGAAGGTGTGCTGGATTATTACGGCAACGTACCTGAATGGGGTTTTTTGAACTATTTTATCGGGCTGAAAGACCCAACCCAGCCTTACCCCAAGACACCACTGTTGACAGATAATACGTTTATGCCGTCATTGAAGAGACTGATGGAACTGCCCTTTGTGGAGAACCTCTTTGGGAACATGGTATGGTATCAGGAATTTGTAAAAGTCCCGGCAATCGGGCGTATGACGCTGACACCGGTGCTGGGCTTGATTACAGCAGGGCTGCTGTTCTTTCTGCTTTTTCGCACGGTGACAGGTTACAAGGCCAGAGCAGTAGGGATCAATCCGGCGGCAGCAAAATTTATGGGCATCAATGTGCCGAATACATTGCTCACCACGGCATTGATCAGTGGTGCGCTTGGAGGTCTGGCTGGCGGGATGGAAGTGCTGGGAACGCAGCACCGGGTCATTCCGAACTTTCTGGTGAGTGCGGGGTTTGATGGCATTCCTGTGGCACTAATTGGCGGGCTGCATCCATTCGGGGCGCTGCTTAGTGCGGTTTTCTTTGGGGCGCTGCGGGCTGGATCAAACCGCATGCAGGTTGTCACCACCATCCCGGTTGCGGTGGTGTACATCATCCAGGCCCTGGCGATCCTGTTTGCGATTGCCGGTACAACGATAGACTTCCAGGCCATTCTGAAGAAGAACAGGCTTAAAAGAGCGGCAGCAAAAAAGGCGGCCCTCGAAGCTGCACATGCAGGAGAAGGGGAGGCGTCCCGTGTTTGAAGGTTTTAGCTCGATAATTTTGAACATAGATTTTTATGCCGCCATTGTGCGGATGAGTACACCGCTGCTGCTGGGAGCTATAGGAAGCCTGATGGCTGAACGAGCTGGAATTGTGACCTTCAGTATGGAATCGATGATGTTGATGGGTACAGTAGGGGGGATCATCGGCAGCGGGTTGATGAACAACGCCTGGGCCGGGGTTGGCCTGGCGATCATTTTCGGCGTTTTGATCGGCTTGATTTATGGAATCTGGGCGGTTTCGATCGGTTCTCATCAGATTGTGACGAGCGTTGGGCTTAACCTTGGATCTCTGGGAATTACGAGCATCCTTTACGCCTTGACCTTCATGAAGGGCGGAGAGGTTGTAGAGGAGATCATCAAGGTGCCAACCCTGCCGATTACCAAAATCCCTTTGCTGGGAGATATCCCATTTATCGGACCTGTTTTTTTCAACCATTATCCTCTGGTCTATGTTGGTTACCTGCTGGTGCCAATGGTGTGGTATATCCTGTACAAAACCACCTGGGGACTCAAGGTGCGCGCAGTTGGTGAGCATCCACATGCTGCCGATACTGTGGGTATCAGTGTGATTAAGGTGCGCTATCAAACCTTGATCCTGTCCGGCGCGTTCAGCGGACTGGCTGGCGCGTTCCTTTCCATCTGTATGCTGGGTTCTTTCCAGGAAAATATGACAGCCGGACGCGGCTTTATCGCTTACACGGCGATCGTGTTTGGAAAGTGGCAGCCGATTGGGGTGGCGCTTGGCACTCTGCTGTTTGGCGCGGCGGACGCATTGCAATTGCGCATTCAAGCAATGAATGAGAATATTCCTTATCAGTTCCTGATCATGCTTCCGTATGTGGTTACGATGATTGCACTGATCTCGGTGGTGGGACGTGCCAGTTGGCCGGCTGCTTCCGGACTGCCCTTCAAGCGTGAGGAAGGGTAACCTGCCGTTACCCTTCCTGAAACGATGATGATCAGTTAACAGGTTCAGGCGGTTCTTTCGGACACAAAACTGCGCCGCGAAAGAGCCGCCGCCGAAACCATTTTTGAATTCTTAAAAGTTAACTCCACCTGTGGGTGACGATTCGCCGGCAGCTCTTTCGGGTTGTTGGCGTTTTAAATAATACGTTCTAAAGGAGTGTTTTATGGAATACAGACGGCTCGGCAATGGAATTTTGAAAGTCAGTGAGCTCTCGTTTGGGGCGTGGGAAACGATTGGCCGCGTAGATTTTGAAACCTCGCGCGAATTGATGCTGACGGCCTATGAAGCCGGGGTCAACCATTTTGACAATGCCGATGAGTACAGCGGGAAGGGCAACGCTGAACAGGCGATGGGTAAGATCATCAAGGAAATGAAGCGCAGTGATATTATCCTCTCCAGTAAAGTCTTTTGGGATGTCGGCCCCGGCCCCAATGACCGGGGACTTTCGCGCAAGCATATCGTCGAGACGGTCAACACTTCCCTAAAAAATATGGATGTGGAGTATATTGATTTTTATTACTGTCATCGTTACGAGGCTGCTGTGATCGGACAGACCGACCCGAACCTGGAGGAGGTTGTGCGTGCCATGGATGACATGATTCACCAGGGTAAAATCCTATATTGGGGCACGAGCTGCTGGAATGCCTTCCAGCTTATGCAAGGTTACGCCACGGCAGAACGTTTCAATGCTTACAAACCCTCCATGGAACAACCGCAGTATAATATGTTTGTTCGTGAAGCAGTGGAGAAAGACCTGGTGTATGCGGCGCGCAAGCTGGGGTTTGGTATCATCACCTGGAGCCCCTTGTATAATGGTATCTTGACCGGCAAATATAATAACGGCATTCCTGGCGACAGCCGCCTGGCAGACCCTGCCTTTGCCTGGCTTCAATTTGACAGAGAAATCACGCCGGAACGCATCGAAAAGGTCAAAAAATTAACCACGCTAGCGCAAGACCTGGGCGGCAGCATGCCGCAACTTGCCATTGCCTGGCTGCTGCGCCTGCCCGAAGTAAGCAGCGTTATCCTGGGTGCGAACAAGGTGGCACAACTCCAAGAGAACCTCAAAGCGGTAGAACTGAGAAAGAAATTGACGCCCGATGTGCTGGCGCGTATTGAAGAAATTTTGGATAACAATCCATGTCCGCCGCTGTTTGCACCGGACAAACCCTCTTTTGATTAATCTCTTGCCTTATAGGCGGAGAAACCTTTTACAGGTACAGGAGTAAGAAATATGCCTATTTTTTCCCCAAAACCTTTTCAGAAGCCTTATTTGCCGGTTGAACAAGACCGTGCCTGGTCAGTGCGGACGTTTACTGCGCTGGAGCGTTCCAGCAAGGAGGTACTCTTTGGGTGCCGGATGTGTGGCAACTGCATTCTTCAGGAGACGGCTTTTATCTGCCCGATGACCTGCGCCAAGGGATTGCGCAATGGCTTTTGTGGAGAGGCTGCCGAAGGACGCTGTGTCGTAGACTCTTCACGAACCTGCACCTGGCTGGAAATTTATCATCGAGCCGAAAGCATGGGGCGGATGGATAAGTTAATGGAGATCAATGCACCGGTTGACGGGGGACAAGCCGGGCATTCCGCCTGGCTGCCTCTGATGAAGTTATGGTCTGAACGCGGGAAGCCAAATTTATTAGACCTGGTGAGGAGTCCTCGAAAATTTAAGAAGGAATTGGATGAACTGTTTTTTGATTTCCGGCAGCCTGCCTGGTGGAATGGGGATTCTGTGTTCCACCCGCCTGCGTATCAGGAGCCGGTCTCGCGCCTGGAAGCGGCGCTTCGCAGCCAACCTTTTGTCCTGACAACGGATATCACACAGCCGTCGGGCTGTACGCCCGAGGAAATTGTGGAAAAATGCCGTCTCCTAGAACCGTACGTTGTCAGCTTTAATATTGATGATAATCCCTATGCGGTCAGCCGGGCGAGTTCAGTGGCCAGTTGTAAAGTATGTATTGATCATGGGTATGAGCCTGTGCTGCAAATGACGGTGCGGGACCGCAGCCGCAATGCAATCCTCTCGGATGTTCTGGGCGCCTCTATGTTAGGTATACGAAACGTGCTTTGCCTTGGCGGTGACTATCACAACAAAGAGCTCAAGACCTACCCGGTCCAACCGATTCAATATGATGTTGACCCGGCTCAGATGTTGTGGATGCTGCGGCGGATGCGGGATGAGGGGAAACTCCCGAACGGCCGTGAAATTGAGGATAGGCCGCAGTATTTCCTTGGGGCGGCAGGGTCGAATCTCACACTCCCGCCACACTACAGCGCTATGAAGCTGGAGAAAAAAATCAATGCCGGGGCGCAGTTCATTCAGACACAATTAATCTTTGATGTTAAGATATTTGAAGGATGGTTGGGAGCTGCAGAAAAGCGCTCCCTATTGGATAAAGCTGCAATTTTAGCAGGCATCTACCCGCTGCGCACCGCAGAAGAAGCACATCTTCTGGCTGTAGAGCCGGGAATCAGCATCCCGAAGGAAATCATCAAGCGTATGGATGCCGCCGCAGAGAAAGACCGGCTCCAAGGGACAGACTCAACCTCCCAAGAATTTCAAGAGGCGGAAAGCCGGGAAATAACGCGGGAATTAATGCAGCAGATACGGCAGCTACCGGGAATCCGAGGTATCCACCTGATGACCGGTGGGCGGGGAGAGATTATCCCTGGATTGCTTGAAAACATGGAATGGCCGGCTTCCTGAAATGCCGGATATTCTGATCATTGGCGGTGGTTTTGCGGGGCTTGCGCTGGCTTATTACCTGTCCAAGGACGGCGCCAGTGTCACCCTTTTGGAGGGGGGCTCGCTGGGCGGCGGTGCATCCGCTGCCCCAGCCGGGCGGGCACAGATTATTGACAGTGAGACGGAAGAATATCTCGATTTGGTCATACGCGGCGTGGCGCGGCTGGAAACACTGGGCGAAGAGTTAGGTGTTGACCTGGAATGGACACTGCCCGGACATTTGACGTTGATTTCCAACGACGAGGAATGGCGCCATTTTGAGAGTCTGGTGAGGCGCTTGCAGCGACATGCTGTTCCGGCGGAGATGCTGGACATTCAGTCTTTGAGAGCGGCGGAACCTTACCTGCAAGCAGAGGGCTTTCTGGGCGCGGCGTACTCTCATGAAGGGCACCTTAACCCGTTTAAGTTTACTGCGGGATATGCACAAGCCGCCCGGCGCGCGGGCGCGGAAATTATTCACCATGCACGCGTAATTGGATTTGAGCAGTGCGATGGGCTGATTACAGCCGTTCTGACCGAAAAGGAACGTTTTTCCGGGCGGGTGGTCTTGATGGCAGCCGGCCCCTGGATGGGAGAACTGGCTGAGATGGCGGGCACCTCTTTTCCGATGAAATCCACACACGCGGAGGCCATTGTTAGTGAAAAGCTGCCGCGTTTGCTGCACCATCATATTGGAATGACGGGCTTCTACAAGGTTGTGCACGGTGCTGAGCGCTCAGTGACATTGGGGATTGCCCAGCACCCCAACGGGACGTTGTTTGTTTCAAATGCGGTTCAAAAGATGGAAACACTGGACCTCACCAGTACATATTGGGGCATGCCGGCTCTGTGCCGTGCTGTGCGGACGTACTTTCCGCGCCTGGCGGGAGCACGGATTATGCGCACCTGGGCGGCTCCAAGCCCTTTTACCCCGGACTACTTGCCGGCAATTGGATGGATGCCGGGTTTTGATAACCTGTATGTTGCCGCGGGTTTTCACCTCGCGATCCCTACTATTCCGCTTTTGGCGGAGGAAGCAGCGAAGTCAATTTTGGAGTTTGAAGAACGACCCATGCTGGCGCCCTACAACCCAGGACGGTTTTACCCCGCAGAGCTCCCGGAGGGGTGAGAGCAACCGGTTTGTTTTTCGTGACAGCGGCCCGGTTATTGTGGGGTAAGTTTATTCTTAAGAGAAATTAGTACAGCTGGCCTGTACCGGAAAATTTTTGCATACCGGGAAGCAGATACAGTTATCTAATTTAGGAGAAAGTCGTATGGCTGAGAAACATAGATCGTTACGCGAGTCCATTCTGTATAACGACCTGGTCGCCATCCTGGGCGTGGAAAACGTTTCCAGGGACGAAGTCGAACGTCAGGCCTATATAGGGGATGTTTCCTTCCTCGGAATGGTAATGCCCCGACATAATATGGAGGTGGACCGGCCGGATTTCATTGTTTGGCCGACCAGTACAGAGCAAGTTTCTGAAGTGCTCAAGGCGGCGAATACTCATAAAATCCCTGTTACACCCTACTGTGGGGGCGCCGGTGTGCAGGGGGCGGCTGTTCCGATGTTTGGGGGTATTGTCATGGATGTCAAGAAGATGGACAAAATTCTTGAGATTGACGAGACCAACCTGATGGTCACCTGCCAGACTGGCCTGATCGGGCAGGCACTGGAATGGGCATTGAACGCCAAGGGATATACCTACGCACATATTCCGCAATCCACCTATTGTTCAGGAATTGGTGGTTTCCTGGCGGGACATTCTGCCGGTGTTCTTTCCACCAAGTATGGCAAAATTGCCAGTATGGTGCTGGGGATGGAAGTGGTTTTACCGGACGGGCGGGTGATGCGCACGCGTGCAGTACCACAATCGGCGGCAGGCCCCAATCTCAACCATCTGTTCATCGGTTCGGAAGGTACGCTGGGTGTGATTACAGAAGCCACAATGATCATCCATCCACTGCCCGAACTGCGCGAGTTTCGCAGTTTTTTATACCCCAACTTACATTCTGCTTTTGAAGCGGCACGCAAGATTATGCGGCGGGGTTTGCTGCCCGGCACATTGCGCATATCCGATGAAGAGGAGAGCAAAGAGCTGTACAAACAGGAAGGGGCTTTTATGACGATCTCTTATGATGGGTTTGAAGAGCTGGTTAAACTGCAACACCGCGAGACAATGAAGATTGCGCTGGAAGAAAACGCGGTAGATATCGGCTCTGCGCCTGGAGATCGTTGGTGGAATCGCCGGTTCTCCTCGGTTTACCCCAAAGATAACGGCAACCCGCTGGATATGGGGCGGCATACATTGAACGTCGGCAATGTGATTGAATCGGCTGGGTCGTTTACTTATCTGGAAGCAGCTCACCGCGAGCTGCGCCGGACACTCTTGAAAATACCAGGCCAGACTTTCATGGCGCATTTTTCTCATTGGTACAAAACCGGCGGGATGATGTATCCGTACTGTGTCAATTCCGGCGCGGCCAGCGAAGAGGAAATGGTTGACCGCTATTTCCGTATGCATCGGGCGGCTGTTGAGGTGATTCACCGGCTGGGTGGGACGATGACCCATCATCACGGCGTGGGCTTGTCGTTGCGCGGCTTTATGCGTGAGGAATTTGGAGAGTCGTTTGAAATGCTGCAAAGCATTAAACGCACACTCGACCCGAATAACATTATGAACCCAGGCAAGCTGGGTTTTGATTGGAGATAGACATGGAGTTGCAAAAAGTTGAACGGCTGGCAAGGCTGTGCGAAACCTGCCCGAAGATGTGCCGGCATGTATGTACGACGCACGTGGTAACGCGTTCCGAAGCAGATACTCCCAATGAGCGCAGTTCAATTGCTTACCGGGCACTGCTGCGCGGCTATTTTTTCCCGGAAGAGGCGCCCTACATGTATGAAAAATGCGCGACTTGCGGGCTGTGTTTGGCGTGGTGTGAGACGGGGATTGATGTTGGGGAGATCATGCTGGCGGCGCGGGTGGACCTTGTGAACGCCGGGATGGCTCCGGCTGCTGCGGCTGCAGTTCAACGAAATGTTCAGAATCAGGGCAACCCACATGGAGAGCCGGCCTCCGAACGCTACGCCGCGATCATGGATGAATTTCAGGCATTGCCAAATACTGCTGAAGTTTTGTATTACGCCGGCTGCGATACGCTTTACCGCCAGCCAGAAATTGCCAAAGCAGCGTTGAAGGTTCTCCGGGCGGCGGGTGTGGATCATACGATGATTAAGTCCGGCGAACCATGCTGTGGCGAACCACTGCGGTTGATGGGATATATTGAGGATTTTAAAGCAACTGCCCGCAAAGTAATGGATGGCATTGCCGAAACACGAGCAAGAACGGTGGTGTGCACCTGTCCCTCCTGTTTGCGGATGCTGAAGGAAGTCTATCGTGAGCACGGCATTGAAGCGCCTGCGGGCGTGGAATTTTTGCATATGTCGGAATATCTCTTGCGGTTGACCGCCTCGGGGCAGCTCAAGCTTACAACCCCTGTGCATTTGAAGACGACCTACCACGACCCGTGCGATCTGGGGCGCCGCCAGGAAATTTACGAACCACCCCGCGAGGTGTTAACTTCCTTGCCAGGCATTCAATTTCAAGAGATGTTTTTTAACCGGCGGGATGCGCGTTGCTGTGGCGCGGGCGGCGGTTTGGCGGCGACTAATCTGGAATTGGTGATTAAAGCGAGCAAGACGGTGGTGAACCTGGCGCAAGACGTATCTGCCGAGGTGTTGGTGACGGCTTGCCCGACTTGCAAGACCAGCTTTCACCGGCAGACGTACAAGCTCGACGATTTGAAGACGATGGACCTGATTGAGTTGGTTGCAATGGCGCTTTAGGGAGTGAGGGCAGGTGGAGCAGGATCTGATTATTGGGATTGACAGCGGCACGCAGAGCGTGCGTGTCATCATCTTTGACCTGAAAGGTCAGATCGTTTCATATGGCTCTGCCATCCATGCACCGTGTACGACACTGCAAAATGGCGGGGTGGAACAGGACCCGACGGACATCTGGCGGTGCTTTTGCCAGGCCTGCCGGCAAGCCATGTCAGCCTTGCCGGGCTCTCCCGCGCGCATTGCGGCATGCAGTATTACCTCGCAGCGTTCCACGATGCTCGCTGTGGATAAAAATGGAAACGCGCTGCGACCGGCTTTTAGCTGGATGGATCAGCGTAAGAACGAAGAGATTTTGACCAGCCTGCCGGAACGATATCGCATGATCCAATCGGGCGCAAAAGCGCACTGGATGAAGATTAACGAGCCGATGGTTTACGACGCGGTGCATTGCTTTTTGCCGGTCAGTGGCTGGCTGACGCGGCGGCTGTGCGGCAGCTTTTATGATTGTGAAGGCAGCGTGGCGGGGATTTGGCCTTTTGATATCGCAAAACTGGCCTGGTCGGAGGATGTGCAGCTTTATGAAGCATATGGGCTTTTGCCTGAAAAACTGCCGCGTGTCTTCCCACCTGGAGAGCTGCTTGGCTGGATAACGCGTGAGGCGGCGGAGGAAACGAATCTGCCCGAAGGGCTGGCGCTGCGTGCGGGGTCCGGCGACAAGATGTGTGAAATGCTCGGCGCGGGCGCAATCCAGTTAGACCAGGGATACATTACCTATGGTTCAATGGCTGGGCTTGAGGTTAACATACTTAAGCCGTTTTTTGCACCAGCCGGGGAATACTGGACGAACCCGGCTGCCATTCCGGGGGTGTGGAATCTTGAGTTTGCGGTACAGCGCGGCTACCTGATGCTTTCGTGGTTCACCCGGCAGTTCAACCTTGGAGAGGATATTGGCTGCAGCGGCGAGGAATTTTTAGGACGGGAGGCGCAGGCACTGCCAGCCGGATCGGATGGGCTGGTGGTTGCACCGTACTGGATGCCCACGCAGATTGTGCACGGGGCGCGCAGCGTTATCATGGGATTGGATGACCATCACAGCCGGGCACATCTGTTCCGCGCTGTGCTGGAAGGGACAGCTTATGCCCTGCGGCAGGGGATGAACCGCATGGTTGAAGATACGAGGCATCCGCTGACGGAAATTGTGGCTGGCGGCGGAGGGGCGCGCAGTGACCTGGTGATGCAGATCACTGCTGACGTCATTGGTTTACCAGTCTGGCGGGTGCAGACGGCAGATACATGCAGCCTGGGCACGGCCATGCTCGCGGCTGTGGGCGAGGGACTTTGCGAAAGTTTTACAGAAGCAGTGGACAGGATGGTGCTGCGCCGGGAGTGTTTTGAGCCACACCCGCGCCGGCAGGCCATTTATACGGAAATTTATCAAAAAATCTATAAAGAGATCTACCCTTCCATGAAACAAGTTTACGATCATTTCAATGAAGTCTTTGAAGCAATCCGGAAAGAGGGAGAATGAAAATGTGGACAAAAGGATGGCGCGAGAGCATATTAAGCCAGGTGGATGAGGAAGAATGGGACATCGTTATTATCGGGGGTGGCATCACTGGCGCCGGAATTTTGCGTGAGGCGGTCAACGCCGGGTTAAAAACCTTGTTGGTAGAAGCCAGAGATTTTTCCTTTGGCACATCCAGCCGGTCTTCCAAGCTGATACATGGTGGTATCCGTTACCTGCGTAACCGCCAGTATGGTGTAACCTATGAATCGGTGCGCGAGCGTGAACGAATGTTGAAGGAAGCCAGGTTTCTGGTGACGCCTTTGCCATTTTTATTGCCAGTATTCACCGCCAACGAAAAGAATCAGCGCGGCACAGATTTACAGATTCTGATCTATGATCTAATGGCGGGGCGCTGGCAGCATCGTTCTTATACACGGGAGGGGTTGTTACGGGTATGTCCCCAATTCAACCCGGAGGGTTTGCTGCGGGGCTACTTATATGGTGACGCTCTGATGGATGATTCGAGGGTGTTGTTGCGCGTGATCCGCGAGGCTGCGCAGGACGGCGGAGTGGCAGTGAATTATACCGCCGTAGAAGAACTGCTTAAAGACAAAGGGGGAAAGGTGTGTGGTGTCGTCCTCAAGGACCGCGCCGCTCCAAGCGGAAAAACCTGGGAGGTCAAAGCCAAGCTTGTCATCAATGCGGCCGGTCCGTGGGTGGATGAGATGCGCAGTTTTGTGCAAGCGCCGCCTCGACTGCGCAAACTGCGCGGCAGCCATGTGATTCTACCGTTGGAAAAGCAAGTCTCGAAAGAATATGCCGTTCATTTCCTGCACCCAAAAGACTATCGTACGATGTTTGCCTTTCAATGGGAAGGCATATTCATGGCAGGCACTACTGACCTGGATCATGCTGCGGAGGTGGAGCATCGCCAGCCGGAGCCGTGTGCCAGCCTGGAGGAAATTGACTATATCATCGAGGGGCTTCAGTTTACCTTTCCGGAAGCGGGCATCCGGCATGAAGATGTCATCTCGACTTTTGCGGGGCTGCGTCCGGTGGTTAATACCGGTAAAGCCAGGCCATCGGACGAATCGAGGGCGCATGTCATTTGGGATGAAGATGGACTTATTACCATTGCAGGCGGCAAGTACACTATTTTTCGTGTTATGGCGTCTGACGTTCTCAATCGTGCGACAGCGCGTTTGTCTGGCAACTTAACCTTCCCGACCGGTAAACGCCTGTTTGCACGGCTGCCGGATGCTTTACCAAATGTGGAGCTGCCGCTTGAGACAATGCAGTACCTGGCAGGGCGCCACGCCGCCGATCTGCCGGCGCTTTTGGCGGCTGCCGCACCGGGTGAGTTGGAAAGTCTCGAGGGGCTGCCGAACATCTGGGCGGAACTGCGCTGGGCAGCCCGCAGTGAGGGCGTGGTACACCTGGATGATTTGTTGCTGCGGCGTGTGCGCATTGGTTTGACGCTGCCCAATGGCGCGCTTGGCAGTATGGAGCGCATCCGTGCCATTGCCCAACCTGAATTGGGGTGGGACGATACCCGCTGGGAAAAGGAAGTCCAAACTTATCGTGAAATCTGGCAGGACAGTTACAGCCCCTCTCCGCAGTGGTGAAGGTCCAGGAGATAAGAGAAACCATGTCCCTCTCGTGGAAATATCCGGAAACTCTGTATTATGATCGCAAGCATGGCTGGCTGGCGGTTGAAGAAGGCCTTGCTGTGCAGGGCATGACATCTTACGGTCAGCATCTTGCCGGCAAGATCATGTTTATTGAAATTCCCCGTTTGGGACGGCAGGTTCGTCAGGGGGAAAATTTGCTCTCGATGGAATCCGGTAAGTGGGTGGGCAGGATTCCGTCTTTGGTGAGTGGAAAAATTATTGCAGTTAACCAAGAACTGGAAGACACACCCTCCCTGATTAACGATTCTCCGTATGATTTTGGCTGGCTGGTGAAGATTGAGATGAGTGATCCAACAGAGTTGGGACGGTTGATGCGTGCCGGGTCGCTGGAGATGGAGCAATTTCTAAAAGAGGAGGCCGAGAAATATGCTTAATGGAACAGTTATGGGATGACGATGAATCTTGAAACTGTTTTTTGGGTGATCCATCTGCTCTTGATGGCGGTCTTTGCGGCTGGAATATGGAATCTGTTTGTGCCATGGCGGAAGAGTGCGCTGCCTGCCGTATTTCCACATGCGCCCTCGGGCTGGGGAGCTTTGTTGCGCGCCTGGTTTGTCGAAGGCTGGTTTAACCGCCGTCTGGGGCAGCGAAGCACCTGGCGTTGGGCGGGTCATTTCTTGTTGTTGAATGGGTTTCTTCTACTCGCCTTGCTCTCTGCGGTTTCTGTTCTATTCGAAAAGATCCTGCCGCTCTTTCCGGGGTTGGATGGCGCGGCGCTTGCGAAAATGGTGAGTCGTGATCAGCCGCTCAAAGCGTTTCTGAATGACACTGGTTCGCTGATGATGAGCATCGGATGGCTTTTTTATGCTGTGCGGCGCTATCTTGCCCGGCCAGCGCAGTTGCGCAGCGACGGGCGGGACAGCGGGCTGCTGCTGGGATTGGGTTTAATCCTGCTGACCGGCTGGCTGTTGGAAGCAGTGCGCATCAACGCCGTGCAGTCTCCGGCACAATTCTCCTATATCGGCGTGCCACTTGCCCAGTTGGCGGGGAGGCTGCCCCTCGCCTGGGGAGAGGTCTTTGAGCTTTCTTATCTCGTTCACGGGCTGTTAGCTTCAGCGCTGATTGCTGCTGTGCCGTATTCCAAGTTTATGCATGCATTGGCAGCCAGTTTCACAACTGCATTATCCGCAAACCCTGCGGAGGGAGGATCCGGCACGAGCCCGGAGTACACGCTGCGACAGCACTTTGAACTGAATGCATGTACACGCTGCGGAGAGTGTATTCCGTGGTGTCCAACCTACCAGGAAAAACCCGGCAGTGAAGCGATCACCCCGCTGCAAAAGATTGCGTTTGTGCGCGAAGCTGCCTATCGGCGGCAGGGTTTTTTGGGTATCAGGAGCAGAGAACTTGCCCTTTCGGACTGGCAGAATCATGCGCACGGAGTGTATGATTGTACATTATGCGGACGCTGCGCGGTGGTTTGCCCAGTGCACATCCGGACGCGCGACTTGTGGATCAATATGCGTGCCGAACTGGCAGGTGCAAACCTGCTGCCGGAGCCGATACAACAGTTGAGCGCGACATTGACAACCACGCACAACCTGGCGGGCGACCCTGCCAATGACCGTTCGGGGTGGAGTGACAACCTGGAGGTTCCCCCCTCGCGGGTAACGCAGACCGGAGCGGTGGAAACGCTGTATTTTGTTGGGTGTGTGGCTTCCCAGTATCCGCAAACCTTCTCAATTCCCCGGGGGATGAGCCGGATTTTGGAGAGATGCGGCGAATCTTACGGTGTGTTGGGAAACGAAGAGAGGTGCTGTGGTTTCCCGCTGATTGTCGCGGGGCTGCGTTCGGAAGCGGCTGCGCTGGCGCGGCACAACCTGGAGACAGTGCGGCGTTTGGGCGCAAAAACACTGCTGACAACCTGCCCTTCATGTTACCGCACCTGGAAAGAAGAATACCCCCGCCTGCTGGGGGAAGCGCTGGGTTTTGAGATGGCACATGCAGTGGAATGGCTGGCGGATAAAGCCGCTGCGGGCGCGCTGCCGTTGAAACCGCTCAAGTGCACGGTCACTTATCACGACCCATGTGACCTGGGGCGGAGCAGTGGTTTATATGATGCGCCGCGTGCCGTCATTCGGGCTGTACCGGATATTGAACTGATTGAGATGGCACACAGCCATGAGCTGGCGCTGTGCTGCGGCGGCGGGGGCGATGTTGAGATGGTGGATAAGGGGTTGACATCGGCGGTTGCACAACGCAGAATGGATGAAGCCCGTTCCACCGGCGCGGAGCTGGTATTGACCGCCTGTCAGCAGTGTGTGCGCACCCTTTCTGCCGCGGCGCGTGAAATGAAGAGCGGCTTGCAGGTTTCAGATCTGGTGACATTCATAGCGAAACAAATGTTGTAGTTTTTGCTTTTTGATTGTGCGGAAAGGGTGTAGGATTAGAATGAGTGAAAGGAGACAGGATGCAGGAACCGTTTGAGGTCATTGTGGTTGGGGCGGGCTACGTTGGTTCCAGTATAGCCTATCACCTGTGCACAGCAGGCGTAAAGACGGCTCTGTTTGATCGGGGGTTGTTTGCGGCTGCCGCCTCGCGGGCAAATTACGGCAATATCCAAATCCAGGATATGGAGATGGAAAACAGTATTGAAATGATCCAAATGGCCGCTAAAAAGTTCGAGACGCTTGAAGAGGAATTGGATTGGAAGGTTGGCCTGCGCCGTATTGGCGGCTTGCTGCTCATCGAGAACGAAAATCAGATGTATCTGATGCGGGAGCGGGAGAAAGTCGGCCGGATGGCGGGATTTCAATCCGAATTGCTGACAGACAGAGAGCTTCAAGAGGTGGAGCCATTGATTGATACAAGCAGGCTCCTGGGCGGCCTGTATCACGCCAAAGAAGGGCAGGTGGATCCTTTTCAGTTTATATGGGGGCACCTGACACGCGCCCGGCAGCGCGGTCTTAGAGAATTTTATGGCGTTGAGGTGACCGGTTTTATCGAAAATTCCGGACGGATCGAAGGTATTCGCACGACGCAAGGTGATTTTTACGCAAAGTTGGTGGTACTGTGCACCGGCGCCTATACGCGTGCTCTCGGGAAAACGTTGGGACGGGATTGGGATGTCCGGTATGTTCTTGGGCAGGCAATGGTCACCGAGCCGGTCGGGCTTGCGTTGTGCGGCCATATCTCCTCCGCCTCATTTTTTGAGCAAGGCGATGAAATTGTTGGGGGAGGTGCTGTGATCGCCAACCTTGCGCTCAGCCAGACCATGCATGGGCATCTTTTGCTTGGGGAGGCGATGTACACAGCGGAACACTTCAAGAAAGATGTTCCTTATGCCTCTTTGCCTGGTGTGGGCAGAGCTGCGGTTCGATATTTCCCTGCTTTTGGAAAGCTGCGGGTTTTGCGAGGCTGGTGTGCACCGGTTGCACACACCAGCGATGGCTGTCCGTTTTTGGGACCTGTTCCTGAACTGGAGGGTCTGTTTCTGGCGACGGCTTTTCGTTCAACAGTCATCATTTCTCCCCTCATTGGGGAAACAGTTATGCAATGGTTTGTACGCGGGAATTGTGATTTGAATATTGAGAAATTTTCTCCAGAAAGGAAGAACCAGCATGCGCATTGATCAATCTTCTTCTTTACTTCCTGAAGTGAAGCGTGGGAAGAAAATCCGAATAGTGGTGGATGGAAGCTTTTTGGATGCATTTGAAGGCGAAACGGTGGCAGCGGTGCTGCTTGCCGCGGGCGTGATCAAGTTTCGCTTGACGCGTGAACACCGCCACCCACGCGGGGTGTATTGTGGCATGGGGGTGTGTTATGAATGTCTTGTCCGGGTGGATGGCGTAGACAATGTGCGCGCCTGCATGACGCCGGTGGTTGACGGAATGAACGTGGAAACTTGCAGGGAGGTGGAATTATGACCGAAACTTTTCAACTGGCGGTTATTGGCGGCGGCCCCGCCGGGATGGAAGCAGCCATTACTGCCGCGGAAGCGGGCGTAACAGTGATTATTATTGACAACTTCCCAAGCCTGGGCGGGCAGTATTACAAACCGCTGCCCGATGAGTTTGGGGCACGCAAGAAAACGAAGACGGAACGAGAAGCGGAGGTGCTCTTTAAGATGGTGAAAGGGCTTCCGATTACCCAGGTGCACGGTGCGCTGGTGTGGGGGCTTTTCCCGGATGAAAAACAAGGCGGCTGGCTGGTAGCGGTGCACGGTGAGGGCGCGCCGAAGAAAGTCCATGTTCAGGCTGTGGTTCTGGCAACGGGCGCGTACGATACGCCGGTGGCCTTCCCGGGATGGACACTGCCCGGCGTGTTGACGGCTGGTGCGGCGTTGACGCTTGTCAAGACTCAGCGCGTTGCCCCCGGCAGGCGCGCTCTGGTAGTGGGGACAGGGCCCTTATTGCTCTCAGCGGCGGCGCACCTGATTGATGCCGGTGTGCAGGTCCCGGCGGTGTGCGAGGCCTCGCGGCCGTTTTTTAAAGCCATCCCGTATGCCTTTACGGCGCTCGGACAGTTGGGGCGCATTGAGGAAGGGATAAAATATGCCAGTAAAATGGCCTCCGCCCGGACGCCCTATAAAATGGGCTGGTCAATTGTGGAAGCGCGCGGCACGGAGCGGGTGGAAGAGGCAGTGATCACGCGGTTGGATTCGGCTTACCGGCCGGTGGAGGGTAGTGAGCAAACGATTGCGGTGGATACGGTGGTAACCGGCTTTCACCTTATTCCTAATACCGGGCTGGCACGCATGATTGGCTGCGAGTTTGAATATTGCCAGGAAAAGGGCGGCTGGGTGCCATTGCGCGACAAAACCATGCAGTCCAGTCAACCGGGGGTTTATATTGCCGGGGATGGCGCAGGGATCGGCGGCGCGGAGATGGCCCGCCTGGAAGGGCGTATGGCCGGGCTGGCTGCGGCGGTGCAGGTTGGGGGGATTACACAAGGAGAAGCTGGCGGAGTTTACGGCCGCTTGAAATCCGAACTGAAGCACCAGCGGGGCTATGCCCGCATGCTGGGTGCGCTGTTCACCCCACGACCAGGTTTAACCGCGCTGGCAAAGGATGATACTCTGATCTGTCGCTGCGAAGAGATCACGCTGGGCGAGATCAGATCTGCGGTCGCGGCAGGGGCGCGCACACTCGGCGAAGTGAAGATGATCACCCGCACAGGCATGGGGAACTGTCAGGGACGCATGTGCGAGCACGGCGTGACCAATGCCATTGTAGCAGCGCTGACGGCTGAAAAAGCCACGCACCAGCAGGTCGGGATGTACAGTATCCGGCCCCCGCTGCACCCGCTGCCGGTGGATGTGCTTGCAGATGCTGCAGAGGAACTGGATTAAGATTAAGAAACGATCAAGCGGCCAGGGCTTGCTGCCAAAAAGCAACCAGTTCAGCCAGACTGTGGACGACCAGGTCTGGCTGAATGTTCTTCAAGGGGATGGAAGTTTCGTCGTCTATGCCGGTAGTAATCAGGATTGTCATCAACCCGGCTTGCTGCCCGCCGTGGATATCGGTTTCCAACCGGTCGCCGATCATAGCGGTGTTTTCCGGATGACTGCCCATCCTTTGCATGCCCGCCTGAAAGAGGTGAGGCTGAGGTTTGCCGATGATCACTGGTGCGGCGCCTGAAATGGCTTGCAGGGCTGCCAATGTCGCGCCGCACTCCGGTGCGAGCCCTTCTTCGGTGGGGTAGACGATGTCGGGGTTCGTCCCAATAAAGGCCGCGCCACGTTGTAAGAGGAAGGCCGCATGCTTGAGTTTATCGTAGGTCAGGCGGCGGTCGCCGCCAACGACAACTGCTGCCACGTTCTGCTGCGAATCCATACGGAGGTTGAACCCGGCAGCCTCTACTTCCCCCTTTAATCCCTCTTCTCCAATGACATACACCGCAGCGCCCGGCGCGAAATGGGCTTTCAGGTAGATGGCGGTGGTTTGAGAGACGGTCAAAATGTTTTCTGGTATAAGTTCAATCCCGAATGCGGCCAAACGTTCCCGATAGACGGCGGCCGGCTTCACGGCACTGTTGGTCGCGATGGTGAAGGCGATATTATGCCTCTTAAGGAAATCAACAATTGTTTCCACTCCTGGTAAAGGGGCATTCCCCCGCCAGAGGGTGCCGTCCAAATCGAGCAGCAATGCCCGAATGTTTTTAAGCTGTGTGTGGTTATTGTATGGCATTCTGTGAACCCCTATGGACTTTATCCCTGGCAGAATGGATGGATCCCGCTGCGGGCAAAGTAACGCAAGCTGAGAATAATAGTCTCAAACTTATATTTTATTGCACAAAGGGCTGTCAGCAAGCTGTTTGTAGCGTGAATAATGTTCATCGTATAGAATTCGGTCGGCCTCATTGGGTTCTACACAGTGCGGTTTTAAATCAAAATGGGCGCGCCCGGCTTCGATGTCGGGGTAGATCCCCAGAGTGACACCGGCCAGAATGGCTGCCCCGAGGGCTGGCCCGTGCGAATAATGGGTCAGGGTAACGTCCACCCCGGTGAGCGAAGCCACAATTTGTGGCCAGTGTGGGCTGCTGGCAGCCCCGCCGATCATCCAGAGCTGTTCCATCGGAAGGCCTGCTGTTTTAAGCTCTTCCAGCGAGCAGCGCACTTCGCAGGCTGCGCTTTCTTGAATGGCGCGGGTCATGCTGGCGCGGGTATGTTCCCAGCACAAACCCCAAAAACCGCCCGCGCCGAGACTTTTTGGCGTGCAGCGGCTGCCTCCCAACGGGAAGAAGAATAACCCGCTGCTTCCTGGGTGAGTGTGCGCCAAACCTTCGTCCATCAGAGCATATAAGCGGGCACGCGGCAGCGGCGCTTGTGGGTCTGGTGACTGCCACAAACGGTTGATCCACCATTCCAGCGTCCCACCCAACCCACCGAGGTAATGGGAGAGCGTCCAGCAATGCGGGATGACGTGAAAATTTAAGTTCATCCCTGGCGGAACGGCGGCCATATCCGCCTGCTTGGAAGCGGTGTTGATTACCCAGGCTGTGCCGCAAGCCAGCAGGGCGATGCCGGGGCTGGTCATGCCGATTGCCAGCGCCTCACAGGAGTGGTCTTGCCCGCCGTTAACGACGAGCGTATCATTCCGCAAACCAGTTTCGCGACTTACTTTTGACAGGATGGGGCCGAGCACAGCATCAGAAGGCCGGATGGGGGAAAGCTGTTCCGTCCGGATGCCAGCTATTTTGCACAGGTCAGGGCTCCACTCGCCGGTTACGATGTCCGTCAGCATCATCTCGCCTGCCATGGAGGGATTCATTGCATAGATGCCTGTCAGACGGTTGGTTAAGAAATCGTTGACGGAGAGAAAATAGGCGCTTTTTTTAAAAGCTTTGGGGCGATGGGCACGCAGCCAACCGATCATCGCAAGTGGCAGGCCAGCTTCCAATGACCAGCCACAGATTTGGCGGATGGCTGCCTCCAACCCTTGCTCACGCCACTCCTCCACTACGCTCCGAGAGCGGTTGTCCATCCATGTCAGGATGGCAGTGGTGGGGCGCCCATGCCGGTCGGCAGCCAGAAAAGAACCCCCTTGCGTGGTGAGCACGAGGGTGCGGATGGTGCGGGCGCGGTTCTGTTGTGCAGTCTCAGTGAGCACACTTAACACAGCCTGCCAGAGTTCTTCCGGGTCTAATTCCACAAACCCCGGCTGTGGAGTGTGCAGGGTGAGGGTATGCTGGGTGATAAAAAGCTCACTTCCCTGTGGGTCAAACAAGACCGCCTTAACAGCGGTTGTGCCAACATCCAGGCTGAGGAGGGCTTCTGTCATGCTGTGGCCGGTGTCCCGGCAGAATTTGCGGAGTGCGGAGGAGGGTTGAGAGGCGGACCGGCTTCCAGGATGCCCAGGGCGCTGTCTACAGGGATAAGCGCGCCGTTGATATAACTGGCGGCGTCTGAAGCCAGGAAGGTGATCACCCGGGCGAGTTCTTCGGGCTCGCCAAAACGCCCCGATGGGACGTACCCGCGCACGCGCGCCTCTTCTGCTGCGTCTTCAAAGCTGTCCAGCAACATATCGGTGCGCACAAGGCCGGGCGCGATCGCGTTGACGCGGATATGGTAAGGCAGCAGGTCAATCGCCAGCGCTCTTGTCAGGCTTTCCAATGCGCCTTTGGCGGCGCAGTAGGCGCTGCGCTGTGGAATTGCCAGGCGCGCCAGGATTGAACTGATGAACAGGATGCAGCCTTGTTTTCGGGCTGTCATGTGGCGGGCAGCCATCTGGCTGAGGAAGTAGGGTCCCCGCAAGTTGATACCGAGCAGTTCATCAAATTCTTGCGGAGTGGTATCCAGAAAGGTGCGGCGTAATGAGAGCCCCGCATTATTGACCAGGACATGAATAGGTCCCAGTTTATTCTCAACGGTTTCAATCAGGTTTTCGCTGTCTTTCAGGTCGCACAGATCGGCGCGTACTGGCAAGGCACTGCCACCAGCTTTTTCAATTGCGCCGACCGTTGCGATCGCGCCGCTGCCGTTGCTGCGGTAATGCACTGCCAACGCCGCGCCTTGCGCGGCGAAAGCAAGAGCGGCTGCCTGTCCAATGCCACGAGAAGCCCCGGTGACGAGGACGACGCGGTTTTCAAAAGGGCGTTCCGCCCCTGGAGTGTTCATCCTGGCCGTGTGCTTAGTCTTCTTCTATTTCACACAGGACGGTTCCGACAGCGATTCCCTCTGTGCCGGCGGCCACTTTTAAGCTTTTGATCACGCCATTGACAGGTGATTCTAGATCGTTGACGACTTTATCGGTTTCAACATGGGCAATAACCTGACCTGCTTTAACCGGGTCGCCTTCTTTGACGTCCCATTCGACCAAAACCCCTTCTTCCATGGTGAGACCCCACTTGGGCAAGATGATTTCAGTAATTGCCATGCTTTTAACTCCTTTCTTTTGAGTTTAAATCAGGTTGGAGGGAAAACACTTCCCCTCCACCCGGATAGTATGCATGTATTATAAACAAAATTGGCTGTCGGGCACAACAAATTTAACAAATATCAGAGATGCTTTTCTGGCCGAGTTTCGGAGATGATTTGACCGTCGGCAATGGAGATTACCCGTGCGGCGCGTAATGCCAGGTCTGGGTCATGGGTGACCATGATAATGGTTTTGCCTTGCCCCACAAGGCGCTCAAAAAGTTCGATAACTTGATTGGCGGTGGCCGAATCAAGGTTGCCGGTGGGTTCATCGGTGGCAATGATTGGCGGATCGTTTGCCAGTGAGCGGGCAATCGCGGCGCGCTGCTGCTGTCCGCCTGAAAGTCGTGCCGGGGTTTTGCCGGCTTCTCCGGACAGATCAACCAGATCCAATAAGGCCATGGCGCGGTCATTGCGTTCGGGGCGCGGGAAGATATCACAAAAGTCCATAGGCAGGCGGATATTCTCCAGCAAGGTCAGCGTAGGCAGGAGTTGAAAGAACTGAAAAACCACACCCAGTTTTTCGCCGCGCCAGCGTGCTATCTGGCTTTCGTTCAGGGTGTGTACAGGTGTTCCGGCGACGTAAATTTCTCCCCGGCTGGGGCGGTCAATTCCGGTCAGCATATTAATTAAGGTGGACTTGCCGCTGCCAGATTTCCCCACCACCGAAACAAACTCACCGGCTTGAATGGTGAGGTTAACGCCGCGCAGCGCCGGAAAGACCCCGGCTTCGCTCTTAAATATCTTGGCAACATCAACAAATTCGATAAGCGGCCTGGAAGAATTCGTGGATGCAGTCGTGATTAATTCCCCGGTGTTGAATTTGGCAAGCATGGGTTCAACGTTTTTCAACCTTTATTCGTATTCTAATACTTCGCGTACCGTCAGCCGGGCAGCGTCGCGTGCTGGCGCCAGGCTGGAGAATATTCCAATGAGCAGGATGAGAACCAGCCAGATCAACAAGCCCCAACCGGAATACCGGTAATTAACCTGCGCCTGTAAAACTGTCTCCACCACAGCCCAAGCGAGCACCCAGCCGGAGGGCACAGAGACGATGGCGCCAAGCACCCAACTGATCAGGCCGACGACGATTCCTTCGACCACCACAACCTTTACAACCGAAGTGTTGGTGGCGCCGATGGCGCGCAGCACGCCGATTTCACGCGTTCTTTCCAGGATATTAAGGCCCATCACACCCGTCAGGCCTAACCCGCCAACGACAGAAAGGATGGACGCCATGATGACCAGTACGATCAGGATAATATTGAATGGCTGTGAGAAGTTGGCAAAAATGACGTGTTGGGTGGTGGCTTTTTGTTTGCTTAAACCGGCGTTGTCAAAATGCTTTTCCAGTTGCAGGGAAACCTGGCTCTGCGCCTCAGCCGAGGCGACTGTCTCTGGCGAAATGCGCACACGAATGCTGTCCACCTGGCTCTGCCGTCCGGTGAACCGGCCGAAATCTTCGAGCGTCATATAAATGCGCGGGCCTGAGAGGTGCTTGGACGTGATGCCAACAATTGTAAAGGTGCGCCGCGTTTCGCCGGTCTTTAATTCGATTGGGTCGCCGATACTCAACCCTTTTTCGGTTTCGAGCAGGTCTTCGTTGATTACGACTGTCTGACTGTCGCCAGACCTCAACCAACGTCCTTTGAGCAGGAGTGGATCAATGGTCTGGGCGTTATATGGAAGCCCCACCAGTTCCAGTGCCTTACTTTCGCTGCCGTCATAATGGATGATTACACCACTGCCGCTTGCCCAGCCCTCTGCGACGCTTACGCCGGGGATGCGCATGGCCTCGCGGATTGCGGTGGGCCGCTGTACGCCGCCGTTGAGACCCAACGAGGCGTCAAAAGCAACATAGCGGCTGATCTGGTTAATCTGCTCTGTCAAAGATGTGCGTGTGCTGAAAACCGAGATGAACATCGCCCCGGCAAGTGTCAGTGTAACCAGGGTAAAGATCAACCGTGCCTTTTTGCGGAAGGTATTGCGCAGGGAGAGCAAGACCGGCGGGCTGATATGGCGCAAATTATAGAGCAGGCGATCTATCGGTTTTTCTTTTTCTTCGGCCTGAATACCCTGCTGGTAAACTGCCTCATAAACTGACATGCGTGTCCCTTCCAAAATAGGATACAACGCCGCCAGCAGTGGCATGAACAACCCCAGCCCTGCCTGTAACAGCAGTACATTCAGCGGAATGATGAATAACACCAGGTCAAAATTCAAAAAATCAGCAGCCAGACGTCCAATTCCGTAGGCTCCCAATTGCCCCAAAGGCAGCGCGATGAGCAGTGCCAGGATGCTGAGCAGCAGCACATTAACGAAATACATACCCACCAATTGGGAGCGCACACCGCCCATGGCGCGCAGTACGCCAATCTGGCGGATCTGCTGGGTAACAATCGCAGAGACTGTGTTGATGATCAATCCGCCGGAGAGGATGATCGCCATCCCTCCCATAATTTGCAGGATGAGCAAAAAACCGTTAATTTGGTTGTGCGCCCAATGCTCACCGGGATCGGAGCTGATGCCGGGGATCTGGAGGCGGTAAGTCTGATAGCCGGCAGACTTGATCACACGGTCGCGCACGGTTTCGCCGACCTTGAGGACGTGGTCGCGGTCGTTCTTGTTTTCTGCAACGACCAACGAAATTTGGTTGTAATAGGGCTGCTCCCCCATCCATTGCAGCGTTTCCATACGCACGAATCCAGTCGCTTCGCCCAACAGCGAAAATGGGAGGACATAGACATCATGCACGATGCCGGCGACTTTCAAGCTGTAGGTGCGGCCATCAGGCATTTTGATGGAAATCTCATCCCCAACGTTTATACCCATCGCGTTGGCTGTATCGCGCTCCAGCAAAATCTCACGCCCCCCAGGGATGGCGGAGCCTTTTTCCAGCGTAAACCGGTCAATTTTAAGGTTGTTGTAATTGGGCAAGACCGTCAGTTGAATATCTTCCCACTGATCTTTGGGCGCCAAAATTTCGGCTGCCACAGTGCGGCGTGCTTCGGCTGTCTCGACCTCGCGCATATTCTGAACTGCTTCAGAAAGATCTTTTTGAAATGGTGAGGTGTAAACATACAGACTGGCTGGGTTGCCTGACAAGAAGCTCCCATACAGGTCGCGTTGAATGATCTGTTTGGCGGTGTTGATCATACCGACCGCCGCTACACCGACGGCAATGGACAGAATCACGAGCATGGAGCGCTTTTTATTGCCCCCGATGTCCTTAAGCACCTTGATCCAGCGGGTTTTTAACACAATCGGAAAGAGCTTCATGTTGCAGTTCCTCCGATAAATTTGCCATCTTTCAGGTAGAGAGTGCGGCCGGCGCGCGCTGCAATTTCTTTGTCGTGGGTAACCACGAGGATTGTCTTGCCGCTTTCGGCTAGCCTAGAGAAGATATCGAGAATGCCATCGCGCGTTTTGGTGTCGAGGTTCCCGGTTGGTTCATCGGCGACAAGAATGGGAGGGTCGGCGGCGAGGGCGCGGGCAATTGCCACGCGTTGCTGCTGCCCGCCAGAAATTTTTGAGGGGGGCTTGAGGGCGTGCTCGACAATTCCCACCTGCTCCAAAAGCTGTAGGGCGCGCTGCTTTTGCTCGTGCGCGGGGAAGGTATTGGTCAAATCCATGGCCATGGTGATATTTTCAATCAAGTTCAGCGAAGGCAGCAGTTGGAAGAATTGAAAGACCACCCCCAGGTTTCTGCCGCGCCAGCGTGAACGCTGGTCTTCGTTGAACGTGTGAATAGGCGAGCCATTGATAATCAGCTCGCCAGAATCGGCTTGGTCAATGCCGGTAAGTACATTGACCAGCGTGGATTTCCCTGCGCCGGATTTTCCCATGATGGCGACAAATTCACCTGGAAGTATGCTTAAGTGAATGTTACGCAGCGCCAGAAACGGCCCTGCGGGGGTGTGGTAGCTTTTATAAACCTCGCGCAAAGCGATAATTGCCTCCTCGCGAGATTTTGCCTGACCGGCTTCCGTCGCCTCCAAAAACTCAATCTGATTTCCTATCTTAATACCCTCACAGTTTGCTTTCCATCTTTCTCTAACGTGCCATAAATCCTTTCCAGAGGATTATAACGGGTTAAGATAAGAAAATTATTGGATGTAGGGAAACTGTAAGCTATTTTTAATGTAACTTTTCTGTTGTCATGGGGTTTTATTTTAGTTAATGGGGGGCGAAGAAAACTTAAAGAAAAATATAGAAGCTGACAGCCAACAGTGCGCCGGTCAGCGCACAAGCAATGTTCACCCAATCATTTTCCATCCAGGCGTATCCGCGCAGCAGTGCAGTTGGGTTTTGGCAGATATGCAGAGGGTGGTGCTCGGTCTCCTGCTTGCAGCGCGGGCAATAATAGATTGCCTGAAGGGTGGCGCCCAGCAGCGAATCAAGCAGGCTGCCCGCCAGACCGGAAAGCGTGATGATTAAGAAAGTGATGTCCCCAACTTTGCCCGCTTCTGGAGCAGCCATCAGGGCAGCCAGCGCAGCGATGAGGGCGGCGCCCAACACCGCGGCCAGTGTACCTTCAATTGTGACGCCGCCGGATGTTCCGCGTTCAACCGGTTTGCCGGTGGTGATGGCGCGCGGAATGCTGTGGCTGAGGACACCCAATTCGGTCGCCCAGGTGTCGGCGTTCACCGCTGCTATTGCCCCTGCAAAACCCATCCAGGGCCAGTGCGCCCCCGGAAATACCAGATGCAGCAGGACGAACACACCGCCTATCCCGCCGTTTGCAAGTACTTGCGCGGCGTCGCGCTGCGAACCCTTGGCAAACTTTTCATTGAAGCGCGTTTTACGCTTACCGAAGAGCCGCGACAACGCGCTGGAGGATACAAAAAAAGTGAGCAGTAAAACTGCCCAGTGCAATCCACCCAGTCCAAATACAACCGTACCCAAGCCGGCAGCCGCCAGCGCGCCGGGCAAGTTCAGGCTGCGGGCGCGGTAAGCCAGCCCCGAAAACAACACCGCGACGACCAGACCCAGTAGAAAGGTCACCATAAAGGGCAATTATAAACGACGTTCCTGGGACTCTTTGCCTACAATAATCAGTGCACGGTGGAAACCAGCGGAAGCCCTTAAAAGACTTATTCCGTGAGTATTATTCGCGGAATAAGTGGATGGGGGGTTTGTGGTAATTTTTTGGTTTACTTTTTCAGATGGCGGATTACGCGTTTCCCGAAGCCGGATTTGCCGACCAGTTCACCTTTTTTGATGACAAATGACCCGCGGCAGAGCACAGTCTCTACTTTTCCTTTGATCTTGAAGCCCTCAAAGGGGGAGAAATCCGTGTTCATGTGGTGATTTTTCGCGCTCATAACCCATTCCGGTTTCGGGTCATAGATGGTGACATCTGCATCCGCTCCAGGCGCCAGATGGCCTTTTTGGGGGTACAGGCCAAATATCCTGGCTATGGCGGTGGAAGTGATGGAAACCAGTTTAGGCATGTCAATCTTGCCCTTACAAACGCCTTCGCTATAAAGGATCGCCAGCCTGGGCTCAACTCCTGGCATGCCGCTGGGCACTTTGTCAAAGCGTCCTTCGCTTATACGGATGCGGTCTTCCGTTGGGACGCCCGCGTCATCACTGCCAATGGTTTCTATACAACCGGCTGCCAATCCTTTCCAAAGCGCCTCGTTGTCCTTTTTCGTTCGCAGAGCCGGACTGCAAATGTAGAGATAGCCGTCTTTCTCTTTGAGCTTTTCCTCTGTCAGGGTCAGGTAGTGCGTACAGGTTTCGCTATGGATGGGCAGACCCTCTATGCGGGCGGATTGAATCATCCCCACGCTCTCCGCCGTAGATGTATGCACAATATAAACTTTGGCAGCAACTTCTTTCATCAGGTCAATGACACGCTGGATGGAGATATTCTCTGCTGAAGCGGGGCGGCTGCGGGCGTGATAAATAGGTTCAAAGTGTCCCTGGGCAAGTTCTTTCTGCAGATGGTATTCCAAGATGCTGTCATCTTCACAATGCACCATCAAAATACCTCCGGCTTCGGCGGGTATCTCAAGGATTTTGAGAATGCTGGCGTCATCCATCAGGCGGTCGGAATGCTTGTAGGTGGTAAAGCACTTGTAAGAAGGAACGCCCTCCCGGACTAATTCGGGAATCTCGCGCAGAGTCTCCGGGCTTGCATCCAACAGGATGCCGTGCATACTCCAGTCAATATATGATACCTGCGCCTCTTTTTCTTTTTGCCTCAGGTTTTCTACAATTGAACCCCTCTTGGGCTGGGTGCTGAAGTCAATAAGTGTGGTTGTGCCGCCGTACGCGGCGGCAATTGTCCCATTGGAATAATCATGTAATGAAACAGTTCCCATAAAGGGAGAGTTAAAGTGAACATGGGGGTCAATCAGGCCGGGCAGTACGTATTTTCCAGACGCATCAACAGTTTCATCCACTTTTATGTTGTCAAATGCGCCTTTTGTACCTTGCGCTTTAATCTGCTCACCCTCGATTAGAAGGTCTCCTTCGAGAATTCCGCTCTCGCTTACAATACGGCCGCCTTTAATCAGAATACTTCTTTCCGTCATAATAAATATCCTTTTCTAATAGTTGGTATTTATTTTAAATGTTTTTTGGGGCTCTTGATAATCAGTTTATGGAAGATTTTTCATATTCTTCCGGCAGGCTGATTGCCAGCGCCATTGTTCCGAGGAGAGATTCCTTTAGCAGGCTGATATCCACCTGATCGTGAACGGTGTGAGCGTGTTTTTCCTCGCACGGCGAAAACCCGATGGTCGGGATCCCCGCTTGTACGAGATATCCGCCATCTGTAGTGAATCCCCAGGGTTTTATTGAGACCTGACGGTTCAACACGCTTTCCAGTACGCTGCAGGCAGCGGCAGGCAGAGGGTGCTCTTCCGGCAAGAGGTAAGCCGGAGCATACGCAGGCAGAACGCCGGTATATCCGTTATACGAGGTAACATTACTTGAAAAAAGTTTTGCGGAACCCCGAACTGGCGCCTGGCAGATCTGGTCGAGGATTTCTTGCAGGGTGTGCAAAAGATCTGTCAGTGAATCCTCCGGCAGGCTGCGCCAATCAAGGTGCAGTTTGACCAGGTCTGGAGTCATGTTGCCGCTTAACTGGTCTGTGTAACAGCGCGTAGGGTTAATCGAATTTTTTCCAAGCAACGGGTTAAGGGAAATAGGCAATTGTGCGATTTTCTGTAAAAAAGAAACCAGAGGGAAAAGCGGGTTGTCGCTCTTTTGTGCAGCTGCGGCATGCGTGCTGACGCCCTGAAATTCCACCAGAATTTCGGCCCTGCCACGATGTCCGTTTGCTATCTGATTTCCGGTGGCTTCGCCCAGCACTGCCAGATCGGTTTTGAAGTGTTCAAGCAAATATTTTGACCCCCAACTGCCGGTTTCTTCCTGTACTACGCACACCATGTACACATCGCCATGAAAAGAGATCCCCGATTGTTTGAGCCTGCCGAGTGCATGGATTTGGGCTGCGATGGCTCCTTTCGTATCGCTTGCACCGCGACCGTGCACAGCGCTTTCTACAATTTCCCCCCCAAACGGATCATGCTGCCAGCTCTCCCGATCCCCGATATCCACTTGATCCATGTGACAATTGAATTGAAGGGAAGGGCCGCTTCCCCCTTTTAATTTGCCGATGACGTTCCCAACCTCATCGGTGCTGATTTCATCGAAAGCAAATTTCTTCATCTCGGCTTGAATCAGGGCTGCGATCTCCCCTTCATGTCCTGATAAGCTGGGCGTCTGAATCAGGCGTTGACAGAATCCGATCATTTCTGCCTGCCAGGCAGAAGAGACGAGGCGGGGTATTTTTTGCAATGGAGAGTTCATCCTTCGGGACTACCCCTCACTTTCCCCTCTGTTTCTCAAGAAGGCAGTCATTTCACTCGAAAATACGCGCTCAAGAGAATTCATCCGTTGTGGGGACGGGGTGCTGTAAAGCCCGGAGCGGCTGATATTTAACTTGGATTCCACTACAGTCTGAATCATACGACAACCGGCTTCTACCGGGTCAATGATCACAACCGGAACCAGTGCCTGTATCTCCTCTATAAAACTGGTCAAACCAGCACACCCTAGCAGCAGGACATCCGCCCCGCGCTTGACCAGTTCCTGACTGGCTGCCTCCAGGGTTTTTAGCGTCTGGGCGCGGTCTTTTTCGAACCCCAATACACGCATATCCATTGACACGGTGCCGCAATATCTGCCTTCCATGCCATAGGTGCGCACCATGCTATCCATAAGTTGAACGGCTCTGTTCATTCCTGCCAGGATGCCAAACCTGCCGCCGACAAGCAAGCTCATTGCCATGGCGGCCTCGGCAATCCCGACTACCGGTGCTTTACAGATCTCCTTGAGGACATATAGGCCGGGGTCGCCGAAACATGCAAGCACGACACCCTCTATGTCGGGGTATTGCGCCAACAAAGGCAGAATAGTGACGCTGGCAAGGTGGTAATCGTACCAAGATTCCAGAGACTCCGGCCCGGCGAGCGCATTGGCTACTGATACCTCCCATGGCGTTTTGAATACTTTTTGGGCTGTCGCGCGAATGTCCGCTGACATTGACGCAGAAGTGTTTGGGTTGATAACCAGAATTTTTGGCATTTATGCCTCTTGCGCTGGAAATTTCACAATCCTATAACATGCAAAATTGTCATACAATTAATGAGTATAGGGGGATTTATTTCCCTTGTCAATCTTTTTTGTTTGACGGGCGACCGGCATTATGCCGTGTTAGAGGCAAGCCCCGGGAAGATGAAAACAATCGCTTGTTTAGAACAGGATAAAAACCACCGCGGCGATTAATAGAAGCGGAGTGATAATGCCGCTGATCCACAAGAGGTAGGCGGCTGGTCGTTGCGCCTGTCTCTGGTAGAAGTACAACCCTAGAATCAGGTCGCCCGCCAGCATGATCGCCGCCAGAGTGGGCAGCAACAAGAGGCGCTGTGGCGCTGCAGGCGCGAGCGGCATCGCGTTGATATCGTATCCCAGGGAAATACTGTTCTGACTGGGGATAAGGATGCCCGTCAGAATGAACAAGGTCAGGGTTAATCCCAGCCCCACAGCGATAAGAGTACGCGCCAGCCGGTCATCCCAGACGTGCTGCAGGAAAACCGCCGGCACGGTTGAATGTGATTCCAGCGGTGTGAGACTGCCCAGTTCTATAGCGCGCCGGTAATTGTGGATGAAGCGGTTGGGGTCCTCCGGCGAGACCGCGTAAATACACGCCGGGGTGGCGATGAGCAGAAGAGTGCTGGTCTCTGAAGCCATAAATTCTACCAGGCCGAGATCGCTCATGTTACGGCGGCCGAGAATGGCGCCGGGAACAGCGAAAGGCGGCATATGCAGGCGAAAGCCCAGGTCACTGGCGGGGCGAATCCATTCAATCTGCGGGAGTGGAATATCCTCACCCCGCAACCCCCAGCGCAGCCGAAGCCCGTCACGCTCGAGAGTGTACCTGGCTTTCCAAAGCGCATAGGCGCGGTAAACCTACAGGGCAGCCGGCGGCAGTAGAACCAGTGAGAGCAGCAAAAACAAGACAAAGCTCGATCCGGCTTCCTGGTTGAGGGCGGCGGCCAGACTGAGTGCACTGCCCCCCAGCAAAACAACTGCCAGACCGCTGTGGATCAGCAGGCCGGTTCTGCGGGGGGGGAGGAATACCGTTTCAGTCGTCATGAGGGTCGGGCTGGAGTGCGGCGCGCAGCGCCTGGCAGACGGTCTCTACCTGTTCATACGTCATTTTTCCAGAGAAAGGCAGCGCCAGCCCGCGCGCGCTCAAATCTTCTGTTACCGGAAAATCACCTGGGCGGTAACCGAAGCGCTCCACCATGTAGGGATGCAGGTGAATGGCTGAAAAATAAGGCCGCACCGGGATGCCCTTTTGTGCCAGCCGGGCGGAAAGAGCGGCACGGTCGGTTCCTTGAGCAAGACGGATGACGTAGACAAACCAACTTGCACGTGTGGTTTCGGGGGCGAGCTGGGGCAGTTCGATGCCAGTTACTCCTTCCAGCAATTCGCTGTACCAGGCAGCGGTGCGCTGACGGGCAGCCAGCAGGCTTTCCAGCCGCTGCATCTGTACCGTACCCAGCGCTGCGCTCATTTCGTCGAGACGGTAGTTGAACCCCAGGTAGGAGTGTTCCAGCCAGGTGTCTCCGGGGGCGCGCCCCTGGTTGCGCAGCGCCCGCATCTTCGTTGCGGCGTTGTTGTCGCTGGTTACGATCATGCCGCCCTCGCCAGTGGTGATTTGCTTGTTTGGGTAAAAAGCAAACACACCCATATCCCCCAGTGTGCCGGACGGGCGCTCTTTATAGGTCGCGCCCAGTGATTCGCATGAATCCTGGATCAACCTGAGGTTGTAGCGGTTTGCAGTCTGCCGCAGGCGGTCGTAATCGGCCATCTGCCCGAATACATCCACTGCCAAGATTGCTTTGAGCGGGCCAGGCTGTGCGCTGCCGCGGCGCGGTAGTCGCTGACGTGCGGCGCGGCCGCCAGCGGCCAAATCGGCGGCCGCGGCTTCCACGAAGGCGGGGTTGATATTACCGGTGTGCGCATCCACATCCACGAAGACGGGGATAGCGCGCTCATACAACAATACATTACTGGAGGCGACAAAGGAGAAGGGGGTTGTGATTACAAGGTCATGGTCTTGGATGTCACAAGCGAGTACACAAAGGTGCAGCCCGGCCGTGCCGGAATTGACGCCTATGGCGTGGGGCAGGCCGGTGTATTTGCAGAAGGCATCTTCAAAAGCCGTGATGTATGGCCCCATACTGAGCGCAGAAGTGTTGACAACTGAAAGCACTGCCTGGCGTTCAGCCTCGCTCAAATCGGGTGAAGACATGGGGACTAAGGGAGCGTTGTTGTAATCCATCGTGGCTCACAGTCCGGGGGTGATCAGAATTGTTGTACCGCTTTGCAATCCTGGCCCAATGTTAACCTGGAGGCTGCGTTCGCCTTTGCGCGCCAGCAAGATAAAGACCGGGGGTGAGGCAGTTTCGTTGATGATCTCCCAACCGTTGGCAGGAAGCTCGGTACGATAGAAATTGGCCGCTGCTGCGGGGGCGGTGGGGCTGTTGTAGCTGATTGTCCCGCCATAGGTGGTTTGGTCACCTGCATCCGGCAGGATGGGGATATCGGTGCTGATGCTCTCTTCGTCCAGGCAGGCCTGGGGCAGTTCGATACTGCCAAGTTGGTTGACCTCCAACAAGTTATATTCCCACTGTGCGGTGCCGGTGATTGTCTCACTGGAGAGGGAGAAAGTCCCTTCGGCCTGACCGGTGAAGCGCACCGGGTATCCGCCGTCTTGTGCCAGCCAGATCTCGCCTTGCTGTGAGGCGGGGGTGCCGAAGAGCATTTGCGCCGCGCTGAGAACAAAATGGTCGCTGGGAGTATTGTTGACTTCTTCACCTTTTGCAATTAGATCGCCGGTTGTGAGCCGGGCAAACAGGTCGGTGAACTCTTCGTAGGACGTATGAGTAAAGTTGATGGGGTCTGCGCTTAAAATAAAACAGGGTTTGGCGCTGCTGACCGGGGTGAAGATATAAGCTTTCTGGCCCAGGACGAATAACTCGGATGGGGTGTTGTCGCTGCCGGGGTTGATGGCGTCGCCGCGAACACTGACATGCCGGGCGTTTTGGGATTTAATGGTTTCGTTTACCAGTTCAAGGGAACGGGTTACGCTCTCGCCGGTCTGATTCTGCCCTTGCAGGGTCAGGTTAAGAACGCCGCGATAGCTTTCCAGATCGTTGAGTAGAAAGAAGCTCAGCCCCTCCAGTTTTGCGCTTTCGGGAGTGGGTGGCAATTCGGGCGGCAGCGCGGTCGCAGCCGGGGTTTCTTTGGTCGGCAGGATGCCGGTTACGGCGCAGGCCAGACTGGTAAACGCCAGTAGTGCCGCCAGGGCGACCACTCGTGTGAATTTTGGGTGGTTCATATCAACCTCCTCTTTTTTACGCCATCCTGAGCATAAATTGTAACAGAAAAGCAGGGTTGCCTTTGTGCGCCCTTACCCCACCAGATTGCGGACATGGTCCACGAACCCCTCCAGTGGGAGCAGGCCGGATTTGCTGTCCAATCGTTTCTTGTATTCAACACCGCCTTTCTGCAGGCCGCGCTCGCCGATGGTGATACGCAGCGGCAAGCCGATCAGGTCGGCGTCGTTGAATTTTACACCGGGGCTCTCGGCGCGGTCGTCAAAGAGCGGCTCCAAGCCAGCAGCAGTCAGGCTGTGGTAGAGCTCCTCGGAGATTTTCTCCGTGCCCCCCTCCTTGCTTGCCAGCATGACAAGGTGTATCGGATAGGGGGCTGTCGTGAGGGGCAGCTTGAGACCATACCCGTCGTGATGTAATTCGGCTGTGCAAGCCAGCAGGCGGGTGAGGTTCAGACTGTATTTCCCTAATAGCGCTGTTTGGGTTTGCCCGTTTTCATCGCGGAAGGTGCTGCCAGTTTCTCCCGCTTCCTGCGGGTCCACCAGCACCATCTCGCCGCACGGAACGCCATCCACTGCTTGCAAGGTTTTTCCGCATGTTTCGCAGACGTCCCCGGGTGCGGCCAGAGCAATCTCGGCAACTTGTGTGGCTTGGTAGTCCCGCCCATAGTTGACGTTGAGCAGGTGACAGCCTGCTTCATTTGCGCCGGATACCAGATTGGGGCTGGCGGGGATCTCGCTGTCCACGATCACGCGCACGCCCTGCAACCCGACGGGGGACGCGTAACCGGGGACAGCACCAGCCTGGCGGATTTCCGCATCCAAAGCGGGGCGAAGGGAAGCGGCGTTCAGCAGGCGGAGAAGCGCCGTCTCATTCAAAGAGCGGTCGCCACGCACTACGCAAAAAATCAGCTCTTCCATAGGGGTGTTGCCGGGCTGGTTGTGCCGCGCCATCAGCAGAACTGCCTTGGCGGTGCGGGAGGCGGGGATATTGAGGAATGCGGCCAGTGATTCAATTGTGGGACAGTCCGGTGTGGCAACTTTTTCGAGTGGCAGGGGCGTTTCAGAGGTATTCTCCTCGCGCCGGAAGCGGGCTGATGCTTGTACAGCGACAGTCCCGCACCCCGCGCATGCCAGTGCTTTGCCTGACGCGCCGGCGAGTGGAATAAACCATTGCCAGGCCCGGCTTTCGCCAGCAGGGCTGGGAGGTGCTGCCTCTGCTGCAAGCACCGGCAGGGCAAGCAGATCGAACAGGCTGGCCAGTGTGTTTTGCAGCTTTTGGTGAACAATCTTCTGATCTGCGGGTGTGGCATGCAAGGTGGTAATTTCCAGCGTATATGCACTGCGGCTGCGCAATAATCCGCCGCCGGCCGGAACGACCCCCCAGATTTCATGCAGGTGGTAGAGGAGAATGGGCAGTTGGCGGTAAGAACGCAAATGGGTGTGCGCCAGTTCCCATAGCGCTGCATCCTGGCTGACATGCGGGTCTCCCGCACTTTGCCGTAAACTGGAAGGCTCCAGGGATGGCAGATAAACTTCAAGGGCGTTTAGCGTATGCAAAGCTGGTTCGACCGCTGTGAGCATCTTGCGGATGGCGCGCAAACCCAGCGGCAGGAGAGCGAAGCTCCCGCCCTCCAGCACTCCCAGGTAGCCTGCCCGTAACAGCAGACGGTGGTGCTGCCAATCCGATTCGGACGGCGCTTCGCGCCGGGTTTGAGTAAAAAGCTGGCTCATTCTCATGGTGTGCTCACAGGCAAAGGGAATCTCAGGTCTGTGCGAAACCGGTAAAAAAGTTTATTGCACCAGATACAACCATTGCGAAATAGCGCGGTAGAGGGCAGGGGCAAGGATATGTTTACTTTTTTGTGCAATCCATCCCAGCAGTAAGACACGCAGGATGCTCATTGCCAAGTTGAGGAGCAGACCGGTTTGGGCGGTTAGCAACAGCGGCCATTCCCAGAGCAGGAAGAGAAACGCAGTTGCGACAAGCCCCCAGCGATTGCCCCACCACCAGGAGAGACGCAATTGGATGTAGCCGCGAAAGATGGTTTCTTCAGCCAGGCAGATGCCTAACCAGTAAACCAGGCCGCGGGCCTCTTCGGGGGTGATACCGTTAAGCAGAAGAAGTGCCTTGCCGCGCAGGATGATAGTCAGTATAACGAGCGAGAAGCCGACACGCAATGTGCCACCCAAGGCTTTACCATACCAGCCGGTGCTGCGCGGTGGCTGCCGGCGAAGGAGCAATGCCAAAATAATCACCCCAAGGCCGACCCCGGCAACGATCAGGCGCATTTCCAACGCGCCGCTGCGCAGATCTGCGGCTGCAGCGGCACCTGCGGTTCCAAGCGCCAAAAGGGATTTCAAAACCAGGATTAAAATAAATAATGAAAGGGCTGCCAGCCCCTCCCGGCGGGGATATTTAAAGCCCACCGAAGGGATATTCAGCCGGGGGCTAAGCCCGGCGAGCATTAATATGGCTGCCACACCCAGAATTTCGCTCAATGTTAAGATCAGGGCGCGGCTGTCCATCACCCTTCTTTTGACCCCGCAGATTGATTGCCGCCTGTTTCTACCGGACGGGTTGACTCGGTGTCTGCTGTTTCTTCCGGTACGATTTCCAGCTCGAGCTCGATGCGCTCTTCCATGCGCACCTGGCCGCGTAAAAACGCACCTTCTTCGGTGGCAAAGGCGGTGGTGGTAACATCTCCCCATACACGGCCGGTTGAACGAATTTCCAGCTTTTCGGCCAGAATATTACCGCGCACGGAACCGGCGACGATGACTGTATTGGAGCGCAACTCCGTACAGGTTACGCGTCCGGTTTCACCGATGACCACCATACCCCGGATGGCAATATCGCCTTCGAATGTTCCTTCGATACGGATGCCGCCACTGCCACGCAGGTTGCCCTGCCAGTTAATCCCCGCGCCCAGCACTGAGGTAACGCGCTCGGTGGGCGGTGCAACGGCAGTGAGCGGGGTGGGGGTTTTTCGAAACATGGAACTATCCTCCTCAATCTTCCCTGGCGGAAAGGCTGTCATCCTTCTTGTTTTTGCGCGGCGGCCAGAGCGCGCCAGCAAATATCCTGCCGCCTTCCGGGATGTCTTTCTTTACGGTTGCTCCGTTGCCGATGCGCACCCGGGCGCCGATGCGGGCATGCAGGTTGATTGTCGCGCCCATGCCTACCTGGGTGAAATCTCCAATCCAGACATCACCGGCAAGCAGTGCGCCTGGTGAAAGGTTGACGCAGCGACCGATCCGGCAGTCATGTGAGATGACGACATTGGCGTTCAGCACGCTGCCAAATCCGATTGTGGATTCTGTCCCAACGTAGGTATGCACCAACACCTGAACGCCGCCTTCCAGCACAGCACTGGTCTCAACCCAGGCGTTAGGGTGCACCAAATTTGGGCAGCTAAAGCCGGTTTTGGCTAACAGGTCGAAAACGCGCAGGCGCACCGAGACGTCGCCGATGCCGCCGACAGCGTTGACCGCTAAACGGATACCGCGTGCGTATAGTTCCGGCAGGATTTTTGTCCCGCCCAGAACGGGCGCCCCCATTACCAGGCTGCCCGCAGGCAGGTGATCATCCACCAACCCAATGATGCGGTACGCGCCGGCGGCGCGTACCAGATCAATAAGCGTTTTGCCGTGCCCGCCGCCGCCGTAAATAAAAATTGAGGCCGGGTCGAAGGAAAAATCTGGCAGGTGAAATGACTGATCTGTTGAGTTCATTATTTTGTTTATACCATAAAACCCGCACAGGACAGTGTACTGGTGATCGTTCCAAAGGGGGTGATGAGGGTGTGGTTGACTGGAATGGTATCCATTCTGATTGCCCTTTTTATCACGGTGCGTTATCGGAAACGATGAGGATTGACTTTTAACTGGAGGTGAATACCCGCCATGGGATGCTGCGCCAGGGTTCCGGGACGTTTTGAATGCCAATGCGCGCGCTGGTTTGTATTTCCAATTCCGGCACCGGCTTGTCTGCTTCGATCCATAAACCACAGTCTGGCGTAGTCAGGTCACAAGCATTCAAATGACCGTTAATATCAAGCGCCTGACAGATTTTGGCGGGGCCGTTGAGCCAGAGCGCGCGAGGCTGCGGGGCGCGCCGTGCCGCGATGAGATCAATCCCTTCCATGGGCTGCAAGGCGCGGATAAGAACGGCGGCTGGCTCTCCTTCTGCGCCGGTGACGGCATTGAGGCACCAGTGCATCCCGTAGGTAAAGTAGATGTAGGCACGACCTGGAGGACCATACATCACAACAGTGCGCGCCGTGCGTCCGGCACGGGCATGACAGGCCAGGTCTTCTTCGCCTTGATAGGCTTCGGCTTCAATGATGCGGCCGGATATCCGACCACTGTCCCCCTCACGTACCAGCCGCATTCCCAGCAGGGCGCGGGCTGTTTTCAAAGGTGAGCGGTTGTAAAAGGAGGGCGGGAGAATCTCACTCATCGGGCATAATTTTACCGCAGGTTTTCCGGCGGGATTGTGCCTTGAGGGGGATGAAAACCCTGCCCGCAGGGGGTATTCTAAAAAAGGGTGGTCTTTCTGGCGAGGAAAATTAATACAGGATGAAATGCAAATTCATACTTGGCATGGAAAGACAGTGCAAAACCTTTTTGAACGCGGGGAGGCGGGGGTATTTAAACAATGTGAGGGATGCCGGGGCGGGGAATAAAAAGGAGGGAAACATGAATTTGATAACAGGGGCAACAGGGCACTTGGGGAACGTTTTGGCGCGTGAGCTGCTGGCCTCCGGGAAGAGGGTGCGGGCGCTGGCATTGCCCGGGGAGGATCGCTCCCACCTGGCAGGGCTGGAAATTGAATGGCTGGAAGGCAATATTCTGGATGAAACTGCGCTGGAGGCGGCTTGCACAGGTATCAAAACTGTTTACCATATGGCGGCACTGGTATCAATTGAGGAGGGTAAGGAAGATCTGCTCTACCGTGTCAATGTGGAGGGGACGAAGAACGTCGTCCGGGCGGCTCTCCGGGCAGGGGTGAAACGCCTGGTGTATACCAGTTCGATCCATGCACTCGCACGCCCGCCTGAGGGTGTATGGATCAGCGAAGAAATGCCCTTTGACGGCCAGAATCCGGCTGGTCCCTATGACCGCACCAAAGCTGAAGCTTCGCTGGCGGTGCTCGAAGCCGGAAAAGAGGGCCTGGACGTGGTGGTTGTCTGCCCGACGGGCGTAATTGGCCCGTATGATTACCGCCGCTCCGAAATAGGCGAATTATTTCTTTCATGGATGCGCCCAAGACTGCACTTTCTTATTGACGGCCGTTTTGACTTTGTGGATGTGCGCGATGTGGCGCGCGGACATATCCTTGCGGCAGAAAAAGGACGGGCTGGACAAGTGTATATTTTGGGCAGTGAACGAATCCAAATTGACCGCTTGCGGGAACTGGTGCAGGTGGCTGCTGGCCGCAGCAGCCCGGCAATTATCATCCCTCGTCCGCTGGCGTTATTTATCTGCCATTTCACCATGTTGTATTACCGGCTGGCGCGCAGCCGGCCACGCCTGACGCGCTATTCGATTGAAACGCTTGCCGGCAATTCCTTCATCAGCAGTGAGAAAGCAAACCGTGAACTGGGGTACCGGGCACGCGCTCTTTCTTCTTCTGTAGTTGATACGGTACGCTGGTGGCTGGACCACCGGCAGGAGGTGCGTCCCACACTGCGAGTCTCAGCAATTTGACGGCCGCGTGACCGTGAAGGGGTGCAAAATCCTTTCTTCCCAGGAGATGTCAAGACGGGGAGGTGCAATGAAGCAAGCGGATTGGAAGGATAGTATCGCGGTTGTAACCGGAGCTTCCGGGGGGATCGGTGCGGCGATCACACGCCGCCTGGCTGGCCGGGGGCTGTGCGTTATTGCAGTTTCCCGCAGCCTGGAGCGCTTGAAGGCGCTGGCGGCGGAAGATCACCCCGGCGGGGGTGTTGTGATTCCTTTCTTACTGGATTTGAACAACCCGGATAGCGCAGAACATTTATATGAAGAAGTAGCTCGTCTTTATGCGCCTATCCGCGTGCTGGTCAACAACGCCGGGCTGGGCTGGTACGGTTATTTTGATGAAATGCCCTGGGAGGTTGCCGGTGAGATCATCCGGGTGAACATGGTCACCACGGTGCACCTGACAAACCTGTTTCTGCCGGGCATGAAGGCCCGCCAATTGGGGCGGATTATCAACATTGGGTCGGTGGTTGGCTCTATTCCCAGCCAGGGGGTGGTGATGTATGCTGCATCCAAAGCTTTTATGGATGCGTTTACGACTGCGCTTCATCGCGAACTGGTGCGCACGGGAGTTCGGGTCGGTGTGGTGCGGGCTGGCCCGGTGCGCACTGAATTTTACAGCCGGGCTGCTGGTCGTGCCAACGGCCGCCGACTGCCGACCGAGCGAATGGGAATATCTGCAGACCAGGTGGCGCGGGTGGCTTGCTCGTTATTAGACCGGCCGCGCCAGGTGGTGTACGCACCGGCGTATTTAGCTGTTACGCCGTGGGTGGAAGCCTGTTTTGGATGGCTGATGAACCGCCTGGGGCCATTGTTGCTGGAACGTAAAGCCACAAGATTTTGATTTGCACTGTCTAGAAACTTCGAAGCCCGGACAAGAAGCCGAATAAGAGCGGCAAAAGCGCCCAAGGCTTGCCCCAACATGCCGGGTTAATCAAGTTTATTAATTTTGAGGCTTCTTCTTTGTCTTGATTTATGTCCAAACTTCACACCAAACTTCAGCGCTTCCTTTGACAACCCTTGCAATTTGTGATACCATCTTGCCAATAATTCAATAGCCCCTAATGGCGCTTCTATCCAGAGAGGTGGAGGGACCGGCCCTATGAAACCTCGGCAACCTGAGTGCAAGCTCAAAGGTGCCAACTCCGTCAGATCGGATCAATCTGGAAGATAGGAGGGCATCCATTGTTTTTGCCCCCTTACGATAAACCGGAAGGGGATTTTTCTTTTATAAGGAGCGGTCAGTAACCATGACAACAACTTTTATGCAGTCCGAGAAATACCTTTTCACCTCTGAATCGGTAACAGAGGGGCATCCTGATAAGATGTGCGATCAGATCTCTGATGCCGTCCTGGATGCCTGCCTGGCAGAAGATCCGCGCTCGCGCGTGGCTTGTGAGACGGTCACAAAAACAGGATTCGTGATGGTGGTAGGGGAAATCACCACCCGTGCCAACCTGGATTTTGATAAACTGGTGCGTGAGGTGGTGAAGGATATTGGCTATGATAACGGCAGCAAGGGTTTTGACAGTACCACCTGCAGTGTGCAGGTCGCGATTGCAAAACAATCTGGCGATATAGCCATGGGGGTGGATAAGGCGCTTGAAGCGAAAGCCGGAGAGATGAGTGAAACTGAAATTGAAATGCTGGGCGCCGGTGACCAGGGAATGATGTTCGGGTATGCCTGCAATGAGACACCTGCGCTGATGCCGATGCCGATCTACCTGGCACACAAGCTTGCCCAACGTTTGACCGAAGTCCGAAAATCGGGCGCGCTGCCCTGGCTGCGGCCGGACGGCAAGAGTCAGGTGACGATCGAGTACAGCCATGGAAAACCGAAGCGCGTGGATACCGTTCTGATGAGCACCCAGCATGCCCCCGAAGTCTCGCACAATGAAATTCGTGAGGGGTTGTTGGAGCATGTCATCATGCCGGAACTGCCGGGAGAGATGGTAGACAAGAACTTGAAGGTTTTTGTCAACCCGACCGGGCGTTTTGTGATCGGTGGGCCGATGGGCGATGCCGGGCTGACGGGACGCAAGATCATTGTGGACACCTATGGCGGCATGGGGCGGCATGGCGGTGGTTGCTTTAGCGGGAAAGACCCGACGAAGGTAGATCGCTCTGCTGCGTATGCAGCCCGTTGGGTGGCGAAGAATGTCGTCGCGGCCGGGCTGGCGGAGCGCTGTGAAATCCAGGTGGCGTATGCGATTGGCGTGGCGCATCCTTTGAGCATCAATGTTGAGACCTTCGGCACGGGTGTGATCGCAGATGAAAAGATCGCCGCGCTGATCCAGGAGAATTTTGACCTGCGCCCCGGCGCGATCATCCGTGATCTTGACCTGCGCAAGCCCATTTATCGTAATGTGGCAGCCTACGGTCACTTTGGGCGCGATGATCTCGACCTGACCTGGGAACGAACCAACCGCGCCACAGATCTGCGGGCAGCTGCCGGTCTGTAATACCGGACGACAGGGAACTCAGACCCCACTCCTGCCCGCCTCCACTTTTGGGGCAAGAGAGGAGATTTTGGGGGTTCGGCAGCGCGTTAGCGCTGCTGAACCCCAGAGTGGCTTCTTTACGGGAAGGGGGTTGGATGAGGTTGAAGAAGACCGGATCTTTTAACGAATGACACACTGCCGGCAAAAAATTTGCCGCCGGATTCGCTTGACAAAAACAGCCATTTCAATGAAAATCGAAATATCTTCATTCAATGAGTATTTGATAATGGAACAATCTTACCGATATATCTGATTTTGCACATGCAGCGCCAGTTGGCGCTGTTGTACCAACCGGCTTCAACAGGCAGGGTGTGTTCTGACGTTTATGTAATTACAACGCCTGCGACCTCCTTCGATAATCGCCGCCTGCTGAAAGCGCGGCGATTTTTGTTTATGAATCTCGGGAACTTGGCATTTTTTCTATTCGAACTAAAATAAGGAGGTCAAATAAAATGGATCGAGAGACAGTTATTCTTTTTACCCGTAATGGCTTGGGACATGCTCCGGCAGAACTTCAACAGGGCTTGGTTGCAAAATTTTTAAGTCTGACGCTCGAATCCGGCGAGCTGCCTGGCAAGATATTGTTTTACACCGAGGGCGTCAAACTGGTCTGTGAGGGGTCGGCGGTGATCCCCCAACTGGAGGAGATGGAAAAAAGAGGGGTTGAGCTGGTCATCTGTCAGACATGCCTGGTCTTTTTTGGTTTGGCAGATAAAGTGCATGTGGGCGTAGTCGGCGGAATGGGGGATATTCTCACGACGCTGCAAAAAGCTGCCAGAGTTCTTAGCGTCTGATTTTATTGAGTGTGTGATGAGGCAGGTGTAATGAAACTACTTAATTCCATTAAAAAAGATTTCAATACCGTGACGTTTGCACTGATTCCTTTGGCGATTGTGATCAACCTGGCGATCGGTTATCTTGTGTCAGTTCTGGCATTGCCCATCTTCCTGGATTCGATCGGTACAGTGCTGGTGGCGGTGATTTGCGGTCCCTGGGCTGGCCTGGCGACCGGTCTCCTTTCCAATGCGGTTGGCGGGATTTTGCTGGATCCTTTCTTTTTCCCATTCGCTCCTGTGGCGGCAGTGATTGGTTTTGTGGCTGGCTGGCTGGCGACAGCCGGGTTTTTCCGTTCCTGGTGGAAGGCTGCCCTGGCAGGAGTCATAATCACTGTGGGGGTTGTCATTGTGGCCGCTCCCATTCGCCTGATCGTTTTTGGTGGTATCACACCCAATAGCGTGGGCGCCATTACTTCGCTTCTGGTTGCTTCTGGACAGAGTCTGATCTCTTCCGTCCTGACGGCTACCACGCTCAGCAACGTGGTGGATAAGGTGGTAACCGCATTGGTTGTGTTTGGTATTCTGAAGGGTTTTCCAAGGCGCACCCTGGGGCGTTTTCCGCGTTCGGAAAACGTGATATAGCTGTGTGAGATGTTCGATGCAGCACCAGGCGGCTGGCTGTACCATCTGAACCCGCTGACCAAACTGAGCGTTTCTCTGGCATTTATTCTGCTGGCGTTTTTGTTGCCCTCCCCCCTGGTATCGCTGGGACTGTTTTGTCTGGCTATCCTCCCCCTCAGCTTGTGGGGAGGTATTACTCTCCCTATGTTGAACGCCTGCCTGCGATTGGTGGCGCCAGCGGCGGGTGTTCTTCTTGTCGTTCAAGGGCTTTTTTATCCGGGTGGGCAAACGGCAGCTTTACGAGCCGGTCCGCTGGTATTCTGGCAGGAAGGGTTGGCATACGCCGGGTTGATTTCTGTCCGTCTTTTGATCATGGTGAGTGCGTTTTCAATCTTGCTCGCAACCACCCCTCCGGCAAAACTGGCGATGGCTTTGCAGCAGGCAGGGCTGCCGGCGACTTTTGCATATGTGCTTGCGGCAGCCTTGCAGCTTCTGCCAGAGGCGCGCCAGCGCGCCCTGGTTATCCTGAAGGCTCAACGCGCCCGCGGTTTGCGTGTCAGCGGCAGTTTGCTGGCACGGGCGCGGGCAGTATTGCCGCTGGTGGTGCCGATGATCAGCAGTACTCTGGTGATGGCGGAGGAGCGCGCCGTGGCACTTGAATTACGCGCCTTTCGGAGCGGGGTGAAACCAACCACTTATTATGAGATTGAGGATGCCGGCGTTGAACGGACAGTGCGTTGGTTGTGCGGCCTGCTTGTTCTGGCTGCCGGGATATACCGCTTATGGCTATAATCGAGATCGAGAATCTCACTTACACCTACCCGGTTGAAAATTTCCCGGCTTTGCACGGGGTCAATCTACGGGTGGAAGAAGGGGAATGGGTGGTTGTGAGCGGGGAAAACGAGGCTGGCAAATCAACCCTGTGTTGTATCATTGCAGGGTTGATTCCCAGTGTGTACCGCGGAAAACTGGAAGGCACGGTGCGCCTTTGCAGTCTGGATGTTTGCCAGGCGTCCCGCAAGGATTTAATTCACAGGGTTGGGATGGTGATGCAAAACCCATTCCATCAAATCTCCGGCGGCCGTTTCACCGTGGCAGAAGAGGTGGCTTTTGGGCTGGAGAATCTGGGTGTTCCCCGCCCGGAGATGCACTGGCGGGTCAATGACATGCTCGCTCAGGTGGGAATTGCGCACCTGGCACGCTGTTCGCCGTTTTCTCTATCTGGCGGGCAGCAGCAACTGGTGGCTCTGGCTGCGGCGCTGGTCATGCACCCGGAGGTGCTCGTGTTGGATGAGCCGACTTCTCAGCTCGATCCGCAAGCCAGCCAGAAGGTGCTGGCTGTGGTACAGGATTTGCAAAAGCAGGGGTTGACCGTGGTACTGGTAGAACACCGCCTGGAATGGGCGGCTGAGTTTGCCAGCCGACTCGTTATTCTGGAAAAAGGGACCATTTGCGCGGATGGATTGCCGGCTCAGGTCTTTGCAGGGCTGGCCGGACGAGCTTCGGGCGTGCATTTCCCGGCGGTTACTTTGCTGGGCTTTCAGGCGCGGCGTGAAGGGCTATGGCCTGCAGGCCGTCCGCTGCCCGTTACGATCGAGCAGGCAGTCCGAGGATTCCGGCGATGAGCGTTCCTTCGATCTGGGTGAATGGCGTTTCTTATCGCTATCCGGGCGGCGCTCGAGCATTAAAAGACATCACGCTTACGATTGAACCGGGCAGCCGGGTTGCCATCCTGGGGCATAATGGGGCCGGGAAGACCACACTGGTGCGTCATTTTAATGGCTTGTTGACGCCAACCCAGGGAGAAGTGTGGGTTGGCGATTTCAATACCCGCCGGAGTGCGGTGGAGGAACTTTCCGGCCGGGTGGGGTATGTGTTTCAGAACCCTGACGATCAGCTTTTCGCCAAAACCATTCAAGAGGAGGTCGCGTTTGGTCCCAGGAATCTTGGGTATGATTCAAGCCAGGTGAAAGTGTTGGTTCAGTCTGCTCTGGAACTGTGCGGGTTGGGCGCCCTGGCTGACCGTCATCCCTATGATATTCCATGGACGAAACGCAGATGGGCAGCGATTGCCTCTGTGGTTGCGATGGATACCCCTGTTCTTGTGCTGGATGAGCCGACGGCGGGCCAGGACGCGCGCGGCCTTGAACGGCTGCGCCATCTTATTCTCCAGCAGAGTGCGCAAGGCAAGACGATTATTGCCATCTCGCACCACCTTACCTTTTGTGCGGAAAATTTTATCCGCGCCCTGGTCTTGAGAGCTGGTGAAGTTCTCTTTGATGGTGATTTTCTCACCGCCTTTTGCCAGGACAACCTTTTTAATGAAGCTGACTTGCAATTACCCCAGGTGACCCAGGTGGGCCTGAAATTAGGGTTTAAGCAGCCGGTTCTGACAATACCAGAGTTTTTGGCGGCGTATCGCCAGTATCTTTCCGACCGCACGGTTATATCGGAGGAATAGGATGATCGTTTACGCGCTTCGACTTCGACCTGGGCAGGATATTTTGGAAGAACTGATTTCTTTTTCTAACGTTCACCGGCTTCAGGCGGTAATCGTGCTGACCTGTGTGGGGAGTCTCAAACAGGCCAGCCTGCGTCTGGCAAACCAGCCAGACGGGACACTCTTCACCGGCTTTTTTGAAATTGTTTCTCTGACGGGAACGGTTTCTCCAGACGGCGCGCACCTGCATATTTCAATCTCTGATTCAAATGGGAAAACTGTTGGCGGCCACCTGATGACTGGCTCGCTGATATATACGACTGCCGAGATCGTGCTGGGTGAATTGGAGGGATTGCGCTTTGCCCGTCCGATGGATGCTGAGACGGGATATGATGAACTGGTTGTCACGGAGCGGTGAGGCTGCCGGTTAGAGCGAGGGTTTGGTTTTCCGGCTGCCGCCTTTTTTCCACCATTGCAGTTTGGGCGGGGGCAGGCGCGGCGCGGGGCTTTCGACTGCAAAGGGTTCCTGATCCAACAGACGGGCGTACAGGTAACGCAGGATCACCCGCAGGGAGGCGATCGAAGGTGCAGCCAGTACGACACCGAGCACTCCGGCAATTGCCGCACCGGCCACAATCCCCAGGATCACCACCATTGGTGGAAGCTGGACGCTGCGGCCAATGACGCGCGGAATGAGGTAGTTCAGATCAAATTGGGTGAAGATGATATGAACCCCCAACACTACGAGAAAAAAAGCCCAGTTTGGAATGGGCAGGTGGGCGGAACCCATAAATAAAGCCAGTAAAGAGGCGATAACCAGCCAGATGCCATGTCCTATGCTGGGAAGAAACTCCATCAGTCCGGCCAGCAGACCCATCAAGAATGCAAAAGGCAAACCGAGGATCAAACCCTCAAGGGTGATAATCAGGGTGACAATCAGCGCGAGCAGCAATTGCCCCCGGAAGAACGCGCTCCAGATGGTATTCACGTCTTCCACCAGATGGTCAAAGTCGCTCCGGTAGGCGGGCGGGACCAGGCTTTGAAACCAAGCCATGATTTTGCCGGAATCTTTAACGAGGTAAATGGAAATGATGAAGATAAAGACAATCCAGACAAGCCATCCCAGCAGCGCCGCGACAACATCCAGTGTGGTGCCGAAGACCGGCCGCAGAAGGCCTTCCAGTTGGCTGACGATTTGACCGAGGAGGGTGGGTCCATCAATCACCACCCCGGCAATGACGATCTTATCGTTGAACAGATTACGCCCTTGTTCCAACCAGTGCAGAATGTTCAGGTTGAACCCACTGGCCTGCCGCACCAACAGAGGGATAAGGATCATCAGCGCCCCGGCGATGAGCAGCAAGAGCAGAACATAGGCTAACAGGATACTTGCGCCGCGCGGCAGCTTTAATTCTCTCCCAAAAAAGCCCGCAATCGGCGACAAAACATACGCCAAAATGATGGCAATAATTAAGGGGGCCAGCGCTACGCTGAAGCGGTAAAACAGAAAACCGAAGAGCGCCAGAATTCCAAGGATAACAATTAATTTGGTGGGAATGGACCAGGCCGGGCGGAGGTTATTTTCCATACCTGAATTTAAACCTTTAGCAAGCCACGGAAAGCTCTGACAGCGTAGTAAGACTGCGCACCGTTGTGATATATGAAAACATGTCCGTAGCGGCGATCGGCAAAGATGGCGCCGCCGAGTTTTCTAATATCCGGAGGTGTTTTCAACCAGCTCGACGTTTTCGTATCGAAATTCCCAAGTTTCTGCAGTTCTTGATATTGTTCTTCCGTTAAAATTTCGATGCCCATAGCGGAGGCCATGTCTATCGCGGCATCTTCCGGTTTTGCTTCTTTCCGTGATTCCAGCGCTTCACGGTCGTAACAAACATTCCTGCGGCCTTCGGGGCTTTCCGCTGAACAATCATAGAAAATAATTCCGCCTGTCTTTTTATCCTGATCAACAACATCCGGTTCTCCGCCTGTTTTTTCCATTTCGTTGAGCGACCACAGTTTTTCGGGGTTTGCCTCCAGTTTTGCTTGTACTGCGGCCCAATCAAGACCTTTGTGGCGGCTCATATTTTCTTCAAAACGGGCTTGCAATGTTCTGAGGATTTCTTCACGTTGTTCTGGCGATAATTCTTTTCTGTTGCCATGCATGTTGTTCATATTTTTATCGTATCCCTGCCAAAGAGGCGTATCAATTGGGTCATTGTCTGAATTTATCTTAAAAGATCATCAGCCGAACCTTCAAGCACTTCACCAACCTGGATAATTTAAAATCCAACTCTCAACGACCCGCAAAAATAATTATACAATCTTTTTTTTGCGATCACGGCCACAAAGTCTCAGATGAGGCTATAATTTGCTAGGAGAATATGCTTATGCCAGAGACAAACTATAAACCGGTTGTCGAAGTGACTCGCGGAAACGTCCTCGAGTCGATTCATTTCGGCGCGATCGCAGTAGTGGATGCAACTGGCCGTATGCTGGCCGGATACGGCGACCCATACACGGTCACCTTTTTACGCTCCAGTTCCAAACCTTTTCAGGCGCTGCCATTGATTGAGATGGGAGGGATGGAATATTTTGGTTTGAGCGAGGCTGAGGTTGCCATCCAGTGCGCCTCGCACTCCGGTACAGACGCGCACTACGAGGTGGTCAGCGCTTTCCAGCAAAAGGTCGGGGTTGGAGAAGAAGATCTGAAATGTGGTACACATCCGCCGATGCACGAACCCACCTGGAAAGAATTGATCCGGCGGGGGGAGGCCCCCACCCCGAACCGGCATAACTGTTCCGGAAAGCATACTGGCATGCTCGCGCAGATAAAAATGCGATCGCTGCCTTACGAGAACTATCTGGATGTAGAGCATCCGGTTCAGAAAACAATCTTGCAAACCTTTGCTGAGATGTGCGATCTGGACCCGCAGAAGGTTCCTCTGGGTATGGATGGTTGTTCTGCGCCCGTTTTTGCGGCGCCGTTGTTCAACGCCGCGCTCGGGTATGCCCGGTTGAGCGATCCGCACGCGCTGCCGCCGAAAAGGGCGGCAGCCTGCCGGGTGATCACCCAGGCGATGATGACACACCCGGACATGGTCGCGGGGCCAGACCGCTTTGATACCGTGCTGATGCAGGCCGGCCAGGGAAAAATCTTTAGCAAAATGGGCGCTGAAGGTTATCAAGGGATCGGTGTGCTGCCGGACGTTTTGGAGGAAGGCAGTCCGGGGATTGGGATTGCGCTGAAAATTTCTGATGGCGACCTTTCCGGACGGGCTGCCCCGCTGGTTGCAGTTGAGGTGCTGCGCCAGCTCGACGTGCTGGATGGTGGTCAGATTGACTTGTTGAAAGCCTTTTATACCCACCCGGTCTTGAATTGGCGGAAGTTGGAAATTGGTGAAATACAGCCCGCTTTCAACCTCATTTATTTCGGTTAAATGCCTTATGCAAAACCTTGAAGAACAAACCCAACGTGCTGCCGCGGTGCACCAACGTCTGGTAGATTTTTACGGTTGCCCGGAATGGCAATTTCCGCAAGAAGCGCTGGACGAACTGGTCTCAACCATCCTTTCACAAAATACCAATGACCGCAATCGGGATGCCGCCTTTCAGTTGTTGCGCAAGCGTTTCCCCACCTGGGAGGCGGTGCGCGATGCCGATTCAGAGGAAGTGATCATGGCGATTCGCACCGCCGGGCTTGCCAATCAGAAGGGCCCGCGTATTCAAGCTGTATTGCGCGAGATTACTGCTGAACGCGGCTCGCTGGACCTTGGATTTCTCGTAGAAATGGAAACGGCTGAGGCGCGCGACTGGTTAACACATTTTAAAGGGGTTGGCCCTAAAACGGCTGCAATTGTGCTGCTCTTTGCACTCGGAAAGCCAGCCTTCCCGGTGGATACGCATATCTACCGAGTGACTGGACGGATCGGGTTGCGCCCGCCCAACATGACGGTGGAGCAGGCACATTCGCATCTGGCGGCGTTGTTTTCCCCTGAGGTGTACGGGCCTGCTCACCTTAACATCATCCGGCTGGGGCGTGAGATCTGCCATGCACGCAAACCCAACTGTGCGATCTGCCCGTTGAATGATTTGTGTGATTATGCACGTCACCATTATGGTAATCTCCCCCTCCCGACTCGTACCTAAGGGCGTTGGGGTTGGCGGGCGGACAGGTGTTTTGTCTGTAAATCGTTGAGGGGGTGAGGGGCAGGGAAGATAAGAAGGGCGGCTATGAAGATTTTGGTGACAGGATCTACGGGGTTCGTCGGTGGAGCGCTGGTGCGCCGGTTGGTGCAAGAGGGCCACGCGGTGCGGACGTTTCACCGTCCAACCAGCAGCCTGCGTTTGTTGGAGGGACTGGATGTTGAGCACGCCGTTGGCGACCTGACCCAACCAGAGACGCTGGAAAAAGCAGTGGATGGAATTGAGGTCGTATTCCATACCGCAGCCGCATTGAGCGGGCGCGACGACCCGGGCCGCCTGTATGCAGTTACGGTTGAGGGGACACGTGCGCTGTTGCTGGCGGCACAGGCCGCTGGTGTGCAGCGGGTGGTGCACACCAGCTCGGTTGCTGCGCTGGGCATCCCTGAAAGCGTGGGGAAAGACCAGAACCCGGTTCTGATGGATGAAAATCATACCTGGAATTACCGCCCGGAGCACTGGCCGTATGGGTATGCCAAGTACCAGGCGGAGATGGAAGTTCAACGAGCGGTTGCGCGCGGGTTGGATGTGGTCATTGTTAATCCCAGTGTTGTCTATGGAAAAGGGGATATTTATCGTCAGAGCCGATCGCTGGTAGTGCAGATTGCCCGCCGGCGTTTGCCCGTTGTAGTGGAAGCAGGTTTCAACGTTGTGCATATTGAGGATGTTGTTGACGGGCACCTGGCGGCGATGGTGCGCGGACAACGCGGTGAGCGTTACATTCTAGGCGGACAGAATATGATGGTGCACGCGCTTATAAAGGAAATTGCCGCGATTGCGGGCGTCACGGCGCCGGTAGTCCGGCTGCCGGTTGGGCTTGTGCGGCGGCTGGCTTTGCCGGCGCGCTGGCTCTCTCCTTTTATGGAGATGCCGGTCGCGCCGGAAACGTTCCACCTTGCGGGCTATTGTTTCTATGTCAGCACTCGAAAAGCGATTACAAAACTTGGATTAGCGCCACCGCGCCTGCCCCAGGAGGCGGTGCGCGAAGCCTTTGCGTGGTTCAAGGAAATAGGCGCGATTTAGATTCCTGAACCTCTGAAAGCTGCCAGAGTATAATCAAAGGGATGAACCCGTCCCCGGTACTGCCTGAAGAAGAGGAAAAAACCAGCACCGAAGCACCCGAAGCACATGCTGATGCGCCGCGTTCGGCGGATATTGCTACGGGCATCCTGGGGTTAGCGGCGATTTTTGCTGTTTTTTGTGCCTGCCTTTTCCTCGGCGGCGGGTTGGTTTACGGTTCACTGCGAGACATCCCTCTGGCGATGCCTTTCAGAGAAACCGCAACCCTTATGCCAACAGGCACCCATACGCCACCGCCCCTTCCCACCCCTCTGCCCACGCGCACTCCCACCCCCACACCCACCCGCACCACCACGCCGATTCTTCCGGCTACAGCCGATTCTGACTTGCAGACTTCTCCATTCGGCGCAGGTCCCTGGCTTATTATCGCTGCGCCCGATGGGTTGTGGGCGCTTTCGTATGACGCTTATCAGCTTGTGCAGTTGGAGACAACGCCTGTTATGGCCCCGGCTAGACTGGAAACAGGGTTATCGCCATCAGGCGGGCACCTGGCTTATATCCTTCCCTCAGACCTGCAAAATCCAGACGGATTGACACTGGTGATTCTGCACCTGCCGGACGGGAAGCGCAAGGCGACTATCCCACTTATGGCGGGCGGCAGCTCTTCTTCTAAAAACACCCTTTCGGAGGCGCGGCGCGCTATCCTGTCGCTGAACAGCCTGACCTGGTCGCCGGACGGACGCTGGCTGGCCTTTACCGGTATGCAGGATAATTCCTCCACTGATATCTATATTTATTCGCTGGATGACGGTGGTATTACCCGCCTGACCACGGGCGCCGGGTATGAGATCTTCCCTGCCTGGTCTCCGGACAGCACCTGGCTTATTTATCAGACTGCCAGTGCGATTCTGGACAACGGTGTTGCTGAGGTGAAGGCGGTGCAGGTTGTGAATGCCCATAATGGGGCTGTTCAATCGCTCTACCAGACCAACAGCCAGGGGGAGCATGTTGCCGGGTGGCTGGAACCGAATACGGCCATCCTGTTCAGCCGCCAACTTGAATGTGGGGGGACAGCGCTGCAGTCCATCAAGATGACGAGCGCAGTCTCAGATTCTCTTTTTAAGGGCTGCTTCTCGGATGTGTTGTATGAAGAAAAAGAGCGCACGGTGTATTTTTCTGTCAGTGCGGAGCTTGCACGTGATTGTCCATGCCGCTCTGCCGGGCAGGAACCCGGGCTTTTTATGCTGCCAGCAGGATTGGGCTTGCCGCAAAAAGTGAGCAGTGAAAGCATTTTGGAACTGCGCGCGCCAACAGGTTACGACGGATTTTTTGCCCGCACTGAGGCTGGTTGGACGGCGGCGTTCACCCCAAAGGGGGAGAAACAGGATATTCCAGCGGCAGTGCGGGGGTTATTGGTGGCTGCCGACCCTGCCAGCGGGAAACAGGCTTGGAGCAGCGTGGAGGGGCGCGGCGGTTTGGGGTTGTGGGTGGGCGCTGAGAGCGAAACACCCCGGCGGATTTTCGCTGGCTCTCCCACCCAACCGCGTTGGGCGCCCGGCGGAGAGACTTTAATCTTTTTTTCCGGCAGTACATTGTACGCCGCTTTTCTGCCTGCTTTTTCACCGAACGAACTGACCGCGTTCCCGGACGGAGCCTTGCAATCCGCCTGGCTCCAGCCTTAGGATACAATAGATTTTATACTTTGTTGAGTGGAACCCTCCCTCAAATAAAATAAGATCGAAATTGTAGAATTTTGCGTTATAATCGAGGTTATGAAATATCATATCTGGACTGAAGGCTGTCAGATGAACGTGGCCGATTCCCAACGGGTGTCTTCGGCGCTGGAGCGCCTGGGATACGAAAGCACCCGGGTGGTGGAAGAAGCTGATGTCATTGTCTTAAACACCTGTGTGGTGCGGCAGAGCGCAGAGGATAAGGCGTATGGGCGCTTGACCTCTTTGCAGCCGATCAAAAAGAACCGCCCTGGGACGGTCATCAATCTGATGGGCTGCCTGGTAGGGGTAAAAAATACCGAGGTGCTGCAAAAGCGGTTTCCTTATGTGGATGTGTTTTCTCCACCCTCCGACCCTGCGCCACTCATCCACTTTTTGACGCAAGAAGAGACCCGTGCCGAAGAAGCCCTCCGGACGGGGGAACGCTTTGCGTTCATGGACGGCGACCTGCCGCTGCCAGTGCACGAGCGCGGCAAGCTGGTGAGCGCTTTCATTCCGGTGGTGTATGGCTGCTCGCACGCCTGCACGTATTGCATTATCCCCTACCGCCGCGGGGTGGAACAAAGCCGCCCGCCGGAAGAAATTCTGAGGGAAGCTGGTTCGCTGGTTGCTCAAGGCGTTAAAGAAATCACTTTGCTTGGGCAGATTGTGGACCGGTATGGGGTGGACAACCCGGATTTTCCCACCCTGGCGGGGCTGCTGCGCCGGTTGAATGAAATAGACGGCCTTGAGCGCATTCGTTTTTTGACCTCCCACCCCAACTGGATAACCGATGAACTGCTCGAAACCGCAGCAGAGCTGCCCAAAGTGATGCCGCATATTGAGGTTCCATCACAAGCGGGCGACAGTGAAGTGCTGGCAAATATGCGGCGCGGTTATACCAATGAAGATTATTATCGCCTGGTGGAATGCATTCGCAGTAAGATTGCGGGGGTTTCCATCGCGACCGATATCATCGTCGGTTTTCCGGGGGAAAGTGAGGCGCAGTTTATGGGCACTTACCACCAACTTCAGGATTTGAGGCTGGATGTCGTTCACCTGGCGCGCTACTCACCGCGCACCGGCACTGTTTCCGAGCGGCGCATGCCGGACGATGTGCCTGAGCATGAAAAGTGGCGGCGTTTTCGCCTGCTTGAGGAATTGCAGGAGGGGATTGCGGCAGAGATCAGCGCGGGCTATTTGGGCAGGACGGTGCGGGTGCTTTTTGAGGAGAAAAGAAAAGGGCGCTGGCAGGGCCGTACCGAGACCAACAAGCTTGTTTTCGTAGAGAGCGACGTGAACCTGCGCGGTCAGGTTCGGCCTGTAAAGATTAGCTGGACGGGACCGTGGTCAATGCTGGGTTCGATTGGCGGCGCCCCGCCGCTGCTCCCCAATCGCGAGGAGCAACTGGTACTTTCCTGAAACGGCAGATTCCTGCCGTTTTTTCTTTGTTGTAACCCCTTGACATTAACGTAACGTTATCGTTTAGAATGTTGGCATGGAAACCGAAATGCGCTATACCGTCAGACAGCTCGCCGTAATCGCGGGGGTCAGCGCGCGCACCCTCCACTACTACGACGAGATCAACCTGCTCAAGCCGGAGCGCAACCCGGCCAATGGATACCGCCTCTATGACCGGACCGCTGTCTTACGCTTGCAACAAATTTTGTTCTTGCGAGAACTCGGTTTCAGCCTGGAAGAAATCCGGGAGGTGCTCGACCAGCCCGATTTCAATCTCCTGGCGGTGCTGGAACAACACCGGCTGTCGCTGCAAGCGCGTGGGCGAAAGCTGGCAGACTTGATCGCGACGGTTGAGCGTACAATCTCATTTTTGAAGGGAGCCATCGAAATGGATGTTCACGAACTCTTTGATGGATTCAGCGAAGAAAAACAAAAGCAGTATAAAGAAGAGGCGCGCAGGCGCTATGGCGATCAGAAAGTTGATGAATCTTACCAACGTTGGGATAGCTACAGCGACGATCAAAAACTCGAGATCATACAGGAAGGGAAGGCGGTTTACCAGGACATGGTGGAAGTGATGCCTTACGGGCCTTCCAGCCAGCAGGCGCAGGAGGGCATCGCCCGCTGGCACCAGCATATCCGCCATTTTTATGAACCGACCGTCGAGATCTTGGCGGGACTAGGTGACTTATACAATGATGACCCACAGTTCAACGCCACGTTCAACCGCATCCATCCGGGCCTGGCGGCGTTCATGCGCCTGGCAATCCAGGTGTATTGCCAAAGCCTGAGTTAACGACGCCGGGTTGAGGGAGGATGGGAATGACTGTTTTTGAACCTGGTCTGACCTCAACCCAAAAATTTTCCCTTTGCGAAGAAAAACTTAGCGCGGCAATTCCCCTTGAACGGGCTGATCGGGAATATTCAGCCAGGCTTCGAGCTGCTGTTCAATAAAAAGGGCGGTGTCCGGCGAATCCAAGCCGGAGAGCAATTTCTTCGAGCGTCCTTCGGGGTTGGTATAAAAAAGGTGGTAGGTGGAACGCCCATTTTTTTTGACACTGCTCTCCCTGGTGTAAAGCTGGCGAATTTCCCCCAGAGGGAGCGAACGGCTGCCCCACCAGGGCAGCGGACCGTGCCAGGTGGAAAGCTGCTGGCGGTCGAAGGTGATCTCCGTGCGGTTGAGCAGCCCGGCGGCGAGACCGTAAGTGAGGACAATCCCGACGATTACATGCACGATTGGGCCCAACAACATCTCAATTGATGCGTTGGTGCGCAGTGCCATCCAGTACCAGAAAAATAAAAAGCCGTCCCAGAAGAAGCAGAAAACCGCCAGCGGGATCAACCCTTTCTGGAACCAGCGCCGCACCAGCCGGATGGCTCCCCCTTCCTGCTCCAGGTACACATCGGCGGGCTGTTCAATGGCGGGGCGCGGGGCTGCAGGAAATTCGCTCACAGGCGACTGGGAGTCCAAGACGCGCACAGCCCCACAAAACTGACAAGTATAGCTGGCATCCTGTGTGTCCACAGCGATCTTTGCCCCACAAGAGGAGCAATTAAGTGTAATTAACCCGGGCATAAATAAATTATATTTACAAAGAGGAAAATACGCTCTTGATTTTATTTGCTTTTTTCCAGACCGCGCGGTAGCGGGTATAATTCCGGGCATGAAAGCATTGTTGAAGCTGGGGGTGTTGGCGTTTGTGTTTTTCCTGGTGGCGGGGATCTACTTTATTCTCCGGCGTCCTGGCAACACTGGCAGGAACCTGAAGCTCTACCAGTTTCTGGACGATCCGCAGGGGCACGCTGGGTGGATGATGAGGGCGGAAGAACGCTGCGGCGATGCGCCTTTCCTTTTCCCAACGGACGGGTATATTGGCTTTTTATGGGATGATTCTTTCCGACCTGGTCACCGCCATCAAGGGATTGATATTTTCGGCGGAACAGAAGGCGGGAAGACACCGGTTTTCGCGGCCTATGACGGTTATCTGACGCGCCGGCAGGACTGGAAATCTACAGTGATCATTCGTATTCCGGATGACCCTCTGCAACCGGGGCGGCAGATCTGGACGTACTATACTCATATGGCCGATCCCGATGGCGCCTCTTTTATCTCTCCCGTGTTTCCTCCAGGAACAGAGGAGGTGTCTGTTAAAGCGGGGACGCTGCTTGGTATGCAGGGCAATTACTCGGGCAGTCCGGGCAACCCTACTGGAGTTCATTTACATTTCTCCATCGTGCAGGATGATGGAAGAGGGAGCTATCAAAATGAGCTGGAAATCAAAAACACTCTCGATCCAACTGCATACTTTGGTCTGCCGCTTAACTCTCACCAAAATGAGGGAGTAATTCCGCTTTGCCAGTAACCGCTCAACCTGTTGGTGAAGGAGCGATGGCCTGCCATATACTTTTGAGAGCAAAGTCATCTTAAAGGGGTGACGTAATACGCTATTTATTTCTCCTCATTTCGTATATCATTTGATTTGGAGATGGTGGTTCCTTAGAGTACCTCCGAAATACTCATCAAGTCTCCTCCTTTGGCGAAAGCCTCCGCCGGGTTGCTATTCATCGTCCCGGCGGAGGCTTGTTTAACTGCAAAGATACGGTTACAGCTGATGATTGAAGATGCTTATTTTTGTAACGGCAGTACGACGGTAAAGGTCGTCCCCTCCCCCATGACAGAATCCACCCAAATCCTGCCTCCGTGACACTCCACAATTGAGCGTACAATCGAAAGACCCAGTCCTGTGCCGGAAATCTTGCTGTTTACGTTGCCGGCGCGGTAAAACTTATCGAAGATATACGGAATATCCGCCGCCGGTATCCCCATGCCATTATCTGTTATCTGCAGGATTACCTGACTTTGTTCGGGAAGGGCTTGTATGCTTATGCTTCCCTGCTGTGGTGTGTATTTGATGGCGTTATCCAGTAAATTATCCATCATCTGGCGAAATTGCACCGGATTAGCTTGAATCACCGGGATATTCTCCATCCCGTTACTGACCATCAATTGGATTTGTTTCTCGGTGATCTTGTGCTTAAAACTTTCCAGTGACATCTGTATTAACTGACCAAGCTGGATACTTTCACGCCGGCGGTCAAACCCGGCCTCAATTTTTCCCAGATTAAGCAGTTCGTCTAAAAGTTTGGTAATACTCTGCGCGCTGTTGAGCACCCGCTGAATAAAATCTTGTTGCATTGTATTCAGTGGTCCCACACGGCTAAGCAGTTCGATATATCCCATTATGGCGGTAAGCGGTGTGCGCAAATCATGCGAGACGGTATTGACAAAGTCGTTCTTGGTGCGATCCAATTCTTTAAGATGGGTAATATCGTGGAAGCTGATCAGCTTGCCTGCATTCGGGATGGCAGCGAGACAGGCGTCCCATATTCTGTTGTCTGCGGAAGTGATCTCGACGCGGCTCGATAGGTTTTTGCCATCTTCGAACAGGTCTTTTAACTCCCCTTGGCGAAGCGCCGCTGCAACCTCTTCTTTTGTCTCCCCTGTGCTGCTCAAATTCAAGATAGACCGCGCGGTTTCATTGATAAATACTGAATTTCCATCCGTATCCAGTACCACAAGACCATCCTGAGCGCCTGCCAATGCTGTTTGCAGCTTGTTTATCTCCTGCCCGGAAGTGGCATGCAAGCGGGCATTCTCCAGTGCAATCACGGCAAATTCTGCTAACGCTTGCAGCAGCTTGACATCCCGCTCGTGCAGCGGGTGATTCTTCCGGCGGTTATCAACGCCCAGCGCCCCCACGGGTTTTTTATGCAAAACCAAAGGGACGTAAATCAGACTGTGCACCAGGTAAGCTGTGATAATCTTATAGGGATCTTTCTCATTGATCATCACAGGCAGTCCGGTTTTGATGACAGAACTGATGGTGAAATCCTTGACCGGCAGCCGAAAAGTGCGTACAAAATCTTCTTCAAGGTTGTACGCCGCGCGCATATAGAGTTCTCCACTGCTTTCATCCAGCAAGAGCAGGCTGCCTTCTTCTGCCCCAGTCAGGTTCACCGCTGCCTTAACAATTGCCGGCAGAACTTCATCCGGGTTTAACGATGTTGTGATTGAGTGCCCCAGACTAATCAGCGCTTCCAGTTCGTCCACGCGGCGGCGCAGGTTCTCAGTAACTTTTTTGGATTCAGACTTCGTCCACTGCTGGCATTCGCGGCCACGCTTAAGGCAACGCTCAATTGCCTCCATAAGTTCATCTGCGCGTAAGGGACGGGTGAGGTAATCGCTGATGCCCAATCGCATCGCGCGCTTAAGGAGGTCAGGAGTGTCGTGCTGGACAAACAACATCACGGGGGAAGCCGGATAAAGGGAGATCAGCTCTGCCGCAAAGTCCAACCCGCTGCCTCCTTTGAGTTTCTCGCCGATGATGATAAGCGCTGGCACGTCGTCTTTTACTGCGGTGCGCACCTCATCCAGGCTCTCGCGCATGATCAACTCGCGATGTTCCTTCGTCAACATGCGTTGCAGCAAAAGCCGGATTTGCGCATTAGAATGCGCAATCAGATAAATTTCCTTGGGCGGAAGGGGCGTCATGGCAGTCATTTTAACCGTATTAATTATTTGGCAAGCGGCAGTGTGAAGGTAAAACGGGCGCCATCCTTGCGGTTACTATCCGCCCATAGCTTTCCCCGGTATCTCGTGATAATCTCTTTGACCATTGGCAGGCCTACACCAAACCCGCCAAAGCGCAGCTCTTTCCGGTCTTTGAGTGCGGGCTTGGAAAAAAGGGCATCCAGATCTTTTGGATCAATCTTTTCTCCTGTATTCTCGATCACGACCTGTGCCATGCCCTCCGTAGTGCGTGTGAGCGTTACTGTGATGCGCCCACCCGGTTGGCAATACCGGATTGCATTGCTTAGCAGTCCTGCCACTGCCTGGGCAATATGCTCCGCCTCGCCCTGGACAAGCACGGGCTGGGCCGGAGTTTCCACCACCAGAGTAACGCTGTTCTGTTGGGCAAAATGCCGGAAACGCACCGTATACTGCTGGACAACTTCGCTCAGGTTGAAACTGGCACTGGTGGATCCGCCCTCGGTCTGTGTTGGTACAAGTATGTCGGCGGTGATGCGGTGGAGTGCCAAGATCTGCTTTTGCACTTCCGCCAGCAGACGGCGCTGTTCGTTTGTCCAGCGTGGCAGCAGCTCTTTCATCAAACGCTGCACGGCTCTTTCGGCAATTTCAAGCGCAGGGTAGATCTCTACGCGGGCTTTCTGCAGCAGGTCATCGCTGATGCGTTTACCCAACGCAGCTGTTTCAGCCGAGTATTGGGAAAGGCGCATGTGGTTTTCAACCGTGCGAAACAGCGCAGCATTGACCAATGAGATAGCCGCATAATCTGCGGCGGCCTCAAGCAGGCGCTGTTCGCTGGCGCTGAAGGCGCGCGCTTGCTTTCGCATTACCACCAGCAGCGCGACGATTTGCTTTTGCGCTTTAACTGGAACAATTAATGCGGACTCTCCCAGTGAGGAGATTTTAAGGCGTTTGAGCGTGTCACCAGAGATTGCGAGGGGCTCTCCGGACATGGCAACCAGCGAGCTGATTCCATCATCCCATGGTTTGTTTAAATTTTCCAGCAGCGAAGGCGGCAAACCGCGCTGGGCTGCCAGTACAAACAACTTGCCCTGGTCTTCCTTGACTTGAAACCACCCCAGATCGGCTTTGGTGATATGTACCGCGGCTTCCAGTATTTTCTCGAAGAGCAGTTTGGGAGTTGTGGTGGAAGTGACCGCTTTTCCTATGGAGAAGATGGTCGTTAACTCGTGGACGCGCTGCTGGAGCTCCTGATTGGTTTGCTGAAGCTGCCGCGCCAGACGGTCGCGCTCGCGCCGCTCGCGTACTCGTCCAAGCACCCGTTCGACGACGTTGATCACCTCTGCCTCGCGCGCCGGCCACAGGATGAAATCTGCTGCGCCCAAGCGAAAAGACTGCAGGATGTTTCCCTCAGAGGGCTTTTGCGCCAGCACCACCACCGGGATGTCCACGTTGCGCGAACTTAATGCGACGATAAGGTCGCGGGCGTTCAATCCTGGCTGATCAAGATCCGCCAGAATCATATCGGGGGCAAATTGCAGTGCATGGGAAATGGCAGCGCCTGAATCGGCGACGATGGTCACCTGGTATCCGGCGCTTTGAAGCGCCTGCCGGGCGACGAGATCGGCGATCATTGCATCATTTTCCACAACAAGGATACGCTCACCTGTAGCAGTTGCCATAGTTACAATCATAGCACGGGAGGAAAGAAATGCAAAGTTTGAGGTGGGGTGTTTGAACGCTTGCAGACTCTCTGAAGAGCGTCCAAAGACGCTTAAATTTTTTATAAGAATAAAATAAGAGTTCTGTCAAATACGCAGGTTACCCTTGACTTTGCATGCCCGCTAATCATACAATGAGGGTGTGGATTATCAGGACTATTACAAGACTCTCGGAATTGAACGCAAAGCCACTCAAGAGGATGTAAAGCGCGCTTATCGCAAGCTGGCGTTGAAATATCATCCCGACCGCAACCCCGATAACAAGGAAGCCGAAGAGAAGTTCAAGCTAATCAATGAGGCATATCAGGTGCTCGGGGATGAGAAGAAACGCGCCCATTACGATCAGCTTGGCGCTTCGTATCAGCAGTGGCAGTCAACCGGCGGTCGCGGCAACTTTAACTGGAACGACTGGTTTGCCCAAGGGGCAGCACGGGGCGGCACACGCGTTGAGGTCGAAAATATAGAAGACCTCTTTGGCGGTGGCGGCGGCTTTTCAGATTTCTTCAACGCCATCTTTGGCGGATTCGCTGGCGCAGGGACAGGGCGCACTCACACGCGTACTCACCACCCGCGTACGTATGAACAGCCTACCATTATCAGTCTGGCAGAAGCCCATCACGGAACCACCCGCACCATCCAGATTGAAAACCGCCGTGTAGAAGTTAAAATTCCACCCGGCGCCAAAACCGGGACGCGCGTACGCGTTGCCGGGGTTATGCCTGGGAACAGCGGGGGGCAAAATGACGACCTGCACCTTATTATCGAGGTCTCACCGGATGCACAATTTGAACGTAAAGGCGACGATCTACACAGCGAAACGACCACTGATCTTTACACTGCCGTCCTGGGCGGCCAGGTTAATGTTCCCACACTGGCAGGGAATGTTCTTCTCACCATACCGCCTGGCACACAACCCGGACAGACTTTTCGGCTAACCGGCAAAGGGATGCCCAAACTGCGAAAGCCACAAGAATACGGCAATATGTTTGTCCGGCTCAAAGTACAGCTTCCACGCACCCTGACCCCGGAGCAGCGCGAACTATTTGAAAAACTGCAAAAAGGCTGAACACGGGAACAACATCTTTGTATGCCTGGCATGCAGGCGGGATGAGAGAGAAAAATGAACGGCAAAAGACGCTCCTTATTGGTTTTTGTTTCAGTTTTTTTAATGATCACCACAGCATGTCAAATTAATTACGATTTCAGCACCTTTGGGCAGGACACCGCTGTTCCCCCTAAACCGGTTTTTAAAAGCGACACCCCTCAACCCCAGCTTCCATCCCAAGATCCGCCTCCCCCATTGACCGTTCCGCTGGACGCGCAAACGATGCAGGATCTGCTGGTGACGATCTACGAGTATGTCAACCCCGGTGTGGTGGCCATTCAAACGCTCACCACCACCGGCGGCGGACTTGGCTCCGGTTTTGTAATTGATGCGCAGGGGCATATTGTCACCAATTACCACGTGGTGGACGGGGCAAATGAACTGGAAGTGGATTTCCCCTCCGGGTACAAGGTGCGCGGCGAGGTGATTGCTGTTGATCTGGACTCTGACCTGGCTGTCATCCAAGTGAATGCACCTGCTGCTGAACTTCATCCCCTCCCCTTGGGGAACTCCGACGAGGTCAAGGTTGGGCAGTCTGTTGTTGCAATCGGCAATCCGTTTGGCTTGAGCAGTACGATGACCGTGGGGATTGTCTCAGCCAAGGGCAGAACGCTCGAATCCATCCGTGAAGCGCCGACCGGTGGCTTTTTTTCCGCCGGTGATCTGATACAAACTGATGCATCCATTAACCCTGGTAATTCCGGCGGGCCGCTGCTTAACATGAAAGGCGAAGTTATTGGCATCAACCGCGCCATTCGTACTACGGGAACCACGATAGGAGGCGAGCCTGTCAACAGCGGAATTGGGTTTGCCATCTCGATCAATATTGTCAAAAGGGTTGTCCCTGTTTTAATTGAAAATGGGCGCTATGACTATCCATATATCGGCGTTACCGCGCGTGAATCGATCAGCCTGATTGAGCAGGAAGCTCTGGGCCTTAGTACGGCTGTGGGTGCATACGTTGTGGATGTCAGCCGCGGCAGTCCTGCTGATAAAGCTGGGCTGCGCGGTGGCACGACGCGGACTACTCTGCCCGGCCTTCTGGCGGGCGGTGACCTCATCACCCAGGTGGATGACCAGCCCGTAAGGGTGTTTGGCGATTTGCTGAGTTACTTGATGAAAAACAAAAGCCCTGGCGATGAAATTACCGTGGTGATATTGCGGAACGGCGAACAAAAGGAATTTACGCTTAAGCTTGAAAAACGACCCTGAACCTTAAAAAGAACCGGCATTGATTCAATTCATAGGAGGTTAATGTGTTTACTCAGTCCGATCTACGAGAACTGCTTGAAATTAATTATACCGAACCAGTTTTGAGTCTTTACCTTAACACTGAACCCTCCAAGGGTAACGCTGATGTGTACAAGTTGCGGCTGCGCAACCTCCTTAAGAATGCGAGCACCGCAGAGGATAAAACTGCGGTCGAAACTTATTTCAATCACGAATATAGTTGGGCCGGAAGAAGTGTGGCGCTATTTTCCTGCGCGGCGCGGGGATTCTTTCGGGTTTTTCCATTGGCTTTGCCGGTGCGCGATAGCATTACGCTCAGCGAGCAGCCCAATCTCCATCCACTTGTCAACTTGCTGGAGAATTACGGTGGTTATGCCGTCATCTTAATAGATAAACAGGGGACGCGGCTTTTCCATTTTCACCTTGGGGAACTGCTGGAACAGGAAGGCTGGATAGGAGAGCCGATCAAACATACCAAGCGCGGCGGTGCATCCTCCATGCGGGGACGGCGCGGCGGAAGCGCTGGAAGCACCGATTATGTCTCCGAAATGGTGGAGCGCAATATTCGGGATATTACCCACTTTGCGGCGGACTTTTTTGAAAAAAAACATATTCGCCGGATTTTGTTGGGGGGGGCTGAAGAGAATATTGCGCTGCTGCGCACCGCCCTTCCTAAAGCGTGGCAAAGCCTGGTAGTCGGCACATTCCCTATGAGCATGACAGCCAGTCACGCGGAGGTGCTTGAACATGCGTTGGAAGTTGGCACCCGTGCTGAACGGGAGCGCGAATCCCGCCTGATTGAGGAACTGATTACTAAATCGGCTAAGGGTGAAGCTGCCGTTACCGGTTTGGAAGGCACCCTGAACGCTGCCGTGGATGGCCGGGTGCAGACTTTGTTCTCCGTGGAGGATTACGAATCCTCCGGTTACCAATGCCAGTCGTGCAGCAAACTTTTTCTTAAAGAAAGTAAACTCTGCCCGGTGTGTGGTGGAAAAGTGGAGGCAATCCCCAATATGGTACAGGTTGTTATCAACCGTGTCCTTTTACAAAAGGGCAATATTGAAATTGTACAACCCACCCCTATGCTGGAAAAAGAGGGGAGCATTGGGGCGTTCCTTCGTTATTGAGAGCGAACGTTTAAAAAGAAGTTTTTATTCCCAGCGGTTATAGTGAATGCGCTCGGGATGAAACCGGTTGACGGGCGGAGGAACACGCGCCGGAAAACCAACCGCGATCAATGACAAAGGATGTATATGTGCTGGAAGACGGGTGATCTGGCGCATTCCAGTGATCCGGATTTCATCTGGCTGGATCCCCACCCAGACCGCCCCCAATCCGAGCGCATGGGCTGCCAGTAAAATATTTTGAGACGCTGCTGAACAATCTAAAATCCAGCGGTCTGGACGTTTTTCCATCTTGTCATCCCCACATACCAGGATGGCCATTGGCGCTTCATGCAGGCTTTCAGCAGCCGGATGAAAGGTGGTGACCTGTTCCAGTGAATCCCTGTCGGTGATGATAATAAAATGCCATGGCTGGGCGTTTGCAGCCGAGGGTGCCTGCATGGCCGCTTTGAGCAAGGTCTCGACCATTTCGGGCGGCACCGGCTGGGACAGAAAATGGCGGACGCTGCGCCGGGTGATAATTGCTTCAACGGTTTCCATTATCGCAATTCCTTCCCTAATCTCGTTTTGTGGTGTAATTTCTTCTCCTATTCACTTCTGGACAGATCTCCGCACCTGTTGCGGCGATTTTATCATATCCTTATTAGAGAACCGGCCTGGCAATCAGATAAGAGCGCCAGGCCGGAGGGGTTTTACTTTTCCAGCGGAATGGAGAAAGCGCCAGTGCTTCTTGAAAAGCCAGGCTGACTTTTTAAACCCGGTCTCAGTGCGCCGCCTCAAATTCTTTCATTGTATCCACCAGCAACTGGACGCTCTCCAGCGGCAGCGCATTGTACAGGGAAGCCCGGAAGCCGCCCACCGAGCGGTGTCCTTTGAGGCCAACCAGCGCCTTCCCCTTGGCGAAGTTAAGGAATTCTTCTTCAAGCTGCTCGGAGCCCGACGCCATGACAAAGCATACATTCATCCGCGAACGGTCTTCTTTTGCCACTGTCCCCCGGAACAACTTGTTGCGGTCAATCTCGCTGTACAGCAAATTCGCTTTTTCTATGTTGCGCTTTTCCATGGCCGCCACGCCGCCAAGGTTTTTCAACCAGCGCAGGGTCATCAACGCCGAGTAAACGACAACGCAAGGCGGGGTGTTGTACATCGAGTTGTTCTTAATGTGCGTACGGTAGTCCACCATCGTGGGCAGCGGGCGCGGCGCTTTTCCCAGGAAATCTTCCCGCACAATTACGAACGTCAAACCGGCTGGCGCCAGGTTCTTTTGTGCGCCGCCATAAATCATCGCATATTTGGAAACATCCAAAGGCCGGCTGAAGATATCGGAGGACATGTCCGAGATCAACGGGATGGGGGAATTGATGTCTTCCAACAGCTCTGTACCAAAGATTGTGTTATTGCTGGTTAGATGGAGGTAATCAGCATCCTTCGGGATTGTGTAGCCTTTTGGAATGTAGGAAAAGTTTTTGTCTTCCGAAGAGGCTATCACGTCTACCTCGCCAAACACTTTGGCTTCCTTGATAGCCCGCGAGGCCCACTCTCCGGTATTGACATAAGCAGCCTTCTTCGCCAGAAAATTATAAGGAATATGGAAAAATTGCGTGCTGGCTCCACCGCCCACAAAAGCAACACCGTAACCTTCGGGAACAGTTAATAGCTCTTTGAACAGCGCTTTGGTTTCATCCATCACCGCATCGAACTCTTTGCTGCGGTGGGAAACCTCCAGAAGGGAAAGATCTGTGTTGGAGAAATTCTGGATTGCTTTAACCGTTTCATCAATGGTGTATTGCGGCAGGATTGAAGGACCGGGATTGAAATTGTGTTTTTTCATAATCTACCATCCTTAAAGTTATATTTTTCTTCCGTGATTCACACAAAATTCCCCACGGATGAATCATAGCTCTATTATATCGTCCGGCATGGAAAGTGGCTAGTGAGTAAATTCCCTATTATTTGCCCGATTCACACACATATCAAAGAACAGGGCGCTGCAGTACGGCTACAACCACCTCGGGTACATTTTATGAGGTGTTAACACGGGCGGCGACTTACGATAAGTTACGGAAAAGTGTTAGCGCTGCTTTGCTAATTTCAGGGAAACACGATTGGCTTTTAGATTTTTTCCAATGAAGAAAACAGAGGATTATCTCAATTCAATCTCGCAGCCGGTGAAGATGAAAAACAACCGGGTCATGAGGGTCGGGGCAGGCGCAATGCCACCTGTCTGGATCATCAAGCCAGGGTAACGTTGCGTCGAAACGCAGGGCATATACCCTGGGCAACATGCTGCAAAGCGCATGAATACAGACCTTTCCTTCAACGGAATGGCCGATGAATTTTACTTCATCGCCGACCTTGTGGCCTGCTCCGCAATAACCGGTCTGGCTCACCACCTTTGCGATGACGCCACAACCGATTTCTTCCTTCTCCGAAACAATTTTCATGGTAGATTTCAATCCTTTCCTAAAATTATTGAGAGGCCCTCAGTATATGAAGGCCTCTCGATACGGAATCGGAATGTTACCCTTTTCCTAAGGTACGATGTGTTCCAGCGGCACGTCGCCAGCCTTGATCTTTTCGATCCACTCATTGGTAACGTTGATCTGTTCCTGGGTGATCAGCTTGGTGTTGAAGTCGGTCAGGAAGTAAAGCCCTTCGGCAA
>JADLFQ010000047.1 GCA_020845515.1 Anaerolineaceae bacterium
GAATGCTGCGGGGGTGCGCAGTGCGGGGATGGTCTCGAAGCCGCTGGGGCGAGCCGGGCGGGTTGACCCGCTGGAGGGGCGGCCGGAACCAACCTATCACAGTTTGGGCGCCGAAGTTGAGGCTTCCTCACGAAGTTCCTCCTCAATTTTCAAATAATTTTTATTCTGATAGTTTCCAGTATGCCTTGGTCGTTGTAAAGCGATCAGGGCGTTTTGTTTTTATTTGACACATATTATTCAGATGCTCTCAAATTTTGGGCAATTCGTTATAATTCCTTCATTCTTGGTGAGAGGCGGTTGCGGTTGTTGTGAGTAATTTATCCGGAAAAAGCAGGGCGCAATACGTGCAAAAAATGTTTGGGACAATTGCCCCAAAATATGACCTCCTCAACCGCTTGATGACCGCTGGACAAGATACTCACTGGCGAAAAATTGTGGTGGATAAGTCAGCCCCAAAGCCAGGTGAATGGGTTTTGGATGTTGGAAGTGGTACAGGCGATCTTGCATTTGCGGTTATCAAAAAAGAGCACCTTACAAAGATGGTTGCTGCAGATTTTACAATCGAAATGATTCACACGGGTAGATTGCGAGAAGGCCAGGAGGACATTCATTGGGTGGTCGCGGATGCCGAAAACCTGCCTTTTGAACGCGATACATTTGCCGGAGTGGTTTCAGGTTTTCTGTTACGCAACGTGCCGCACCTTCAAAAGGCGCTGGAAGAACAGGTTCGTGTGCTGGCTTCGGGTGGTAAATGGGTTGCCTTGGACACAACTCCGCCAAAAGCTGGTTTTCTCCGACCCTTTATCTGGTTTCACATGCATATTATCATCCCACTACTGGGAAAACTGATAGCAGGTAATGTAGATGCCTACACGTATCTTCCGGAAACAAGTGAGAAATTTCTATCAGCTGAACGGCTTGCAGAAGCGATAGAAAAAGCGGGGATTTTTCCGGTGAAGTTTATTCGGAAAATGTTCGGTACGATGGCGATCCATTGGGGGAAAAAGCGTATCCCTTCAACCTAGTAACCGGTTGAGAACAAAACCTGCTGCCATAGCAAGGCTATAGAGAAAAAGAAGTTGTGCGGTTTGTGCTAACGCGAGATTGAGATGTTTTCCGCCGGGACTGTGCTTAAGTTCTTGATAGTTATGAATGGCAACAGGCAGGGTTACGTACGGTAACAGCATCCAAGCCCGCCATTCTGTATGGACTGCAAGAGTCAGAGGTATAAGATAGGCGATAACCAACATAATGAGGTATTCTATCTCCCCGCCGCGTCGTCCAAAGCGCACCGGAATGTTTTTTCGCCCTGCTGCTCGATCAGAAATGATGTCTCGGATGTTATTGATTACCAGTATATTCACTGTCAAAACTCCGGCGCCCAACCCTCCCAACCATGCCTCGATAGGGACCGAGCGTGTGAGCACATAAACGGTACCGATGACTGCCACCCAACCAAAAAAAATTAATACAAAAAGATCAGCAACCCCGGTGTTAACCAAAGGGTAGGGGCCAGCACTATAGACAATGCCGGCTAGAATGCTGGCAGCGCCGATTAGAATCACTGGCCAGCCTGCAATCAGAGCAAGATATAACCCAGCTGCAGCAGCAAGACTAAAAGCAGTGATACCGCCAATCCAAACCTGCGTTGGACTTAATAGTCCTGCCTGTGTGACGCGTAGGGGGCCTAAACGCTCTGTGGTATCGTGGCCGCGCGTGAAATCTACAACATCATTAATATAGTTTGTTCCAATTTGAATAAAAATGGAGCAAAGCAGAGCGGCAAGAATGGCGGGAAGGGATAGCTTGCCAAAAAAGAAGGATATTCCTATTCCGATAAATACCGGCGCAACGGCTGCGGGTAGGGTCTTTGGGCGAGCGGCTAAAACCCAGGGGGAGAGAAAGTCTTTCAGGCTGCCGAGAGTCATTTGTATTGGATATTCTGCTCAGAGGATTGTTGTTCCTCGAAAAATGACCGCGTTTCCCCAAGCGAGGATTCTTCGAGCATATCAGCGATGTCTTTTTGAAGCTGTTTTTTATCTGGTCTTTTCTTTCCTTTTAACCGTGCCAGAAGATACTCTGTCGTTGAGGTGGTAAGTTGTTTTAATGTTTGTTGCGAGATTTTTTCACCTTTTTCAAACCAACTGGAAGCCGCGTATCCCATCACAACTGTGGTGGAAGAGGCGATTGCGGCTGAGAGCAGCCATCCGGGCAGTCCCCCCAATTTGCTCAGTTCATAAAAGAGCGTGCGCCCCAAAAAGCCAAGCCCAAACGTTAGAGCAAGTTCTTTTGCGCGCCCCAGGGTGATTTTATAGTCATAAATCCGGGCAATGCCCAAGATCATAATGGATTGCGTAATGATAAGTGGTGCAAAATCAACGATGGGTAAGGGAGTCAGAGCAATAACCGCCGAAATGGAAGCCGCGCTGACGATGGAACGCCACGCAAGCTGCCAGCGGTATTGAGGTAGAGATTGTCCTAACGCAGCCACCAACTCTGGCTCATTGGATGCGATCGCGATAAGAAGTTGAGGAAGATTTTCGGCTGTTTTGGCAGAAATGGGGACTACCTGCTCCGGTTTAATATTAAGACTGGCGGCGGCTTGTTGGAGAATGGAGGCGCGATGTTTTTTGACAAGGTCAATTTTGTTTATCACGACAACCATGGGTTTTTGTAGGAAGGAGAGCTCTTGGAACAATTCCAATTCAGTTGTTTTGACCCCCTGAATAGCGTCAAAAACCACAACTAGAAAATCTGCTTCCACTGCGGCTTGCATGGCCATTTCCTGCTGGTTTTTTCCTGTTTCTCCAATTGCATCTGCTCCAGGCGTGTCAACAATGTTGAAGAGATCGGATTCCGCTTCTTTTGTAATTCTTGTGGTGCCGGGCAGAGGGCTGACTTCAGCCCGGTCAGATTTTCTGAGGATTAATTGATTATAAAGTGTGGACTTTCCGACATTGGTTGGCCCGACAATAGCCACATGATGCTTCTTTCCAAATGCCATGCGGACGTGCTGGGCGGAAAGGCGCAAAAGCATACGCATCAAATTCATGTCGGAAGGGATGCCTTTTAGTAAGGACTCGAGTGCTTTCTTTTCGGCTGGATTAAGGCTGCCCCAAACCGCTTGCAATTTTTCTGATTTTTCGCCGGGTAGAATAGCCGCTGACTCGTGCTGATTTTGGTTCAATTGCTCTTTTCCTGGTAATGGATTTTATCTGTGAAAACAGGCATGTAAGGTCTGTTATCTCATTTGGAAAAATTTTCGGAGGAAACACCTTACTCGCAACTGATGGTAATCATGTAGACATTTTTAATAATTGCAGGGCCGGTTGCGGAGCGCATTTCCATGTTGGACAGGTCAAATACGAGGTAACCAGCACTCATATTTGCAGGAACAGTGATTGTAACTGGGTCTGTGGCTACGTACAACCAACCTCGGTTTCTGTCCGCAGGCTGCCATGTCTCTGCTGAACCGCCAAAGAGTTGGGCGGCTTCCAGTGGATTGCGCGGGCAACGTCCGGTTTGCCCAATGGCAGGAGGGGCTAGCTGTACCTGAGGAGTGGGAGGGTTGACTATTTTTGCACCCGCTGGGATAAAAGTCATTAAGGGCGCGGGAAGCTGTTGTGGTTGGACAGGGTTGTTCTGTGCCGCCACAGAAGCCTGCGGAGAACCGCTTGAACCTGCTGGATTTAATTCGGAATTATTCTGAATAAACTGATTATTAAAAATAAGTGGAGCAATAAGAATACAGGCCAGGATACAGAGGAGGAGCAGGCTGATAATTCCGAGAATGACCATTAATTGTCTTCTCTGTTTTCTTATTTTTTTCTTTTCCAGTTCCTCAACTTCTGTCAGGATAGCCTGAATTTCCTCAGCAGAGAGACTTTTAGCGTGCGATAAACTGGCGCGAATCTGCTGGAGGGAGTTTCCAAGTGCATACAGCTCCTTTGCGCTTTTTCTTGCATTTTCTAATTTGTCGTCCACATGAACTTTTGATGGAGAGGGAATCTCTTTCTCTTTGATCTGGATAGTGGGGGAATGACCGGCGTCGGAAGCTTCATGAATAGCCCGTTTCTCTGTCCAACGGCGGCCGATATCCAATAACTCTTGCATGCTGAACCATCGGTTGATAATTTTTGGTGAAATTCCCTTTGGTACTGCGGCGACCATCAGCCTGCTTCCACCTTCCTCAATTTCAAGGCGCAAATTACAGCTTTTGCAAATGATTTGGTCTGGTTTATTGGCAGAGCGAAACACTTCTGTCTGCGGCCGTCTACACAAAGGGCAAGGTAACTTTTCTGCCCACAGGTCTGGTATATATTGCCTACTAGTTGCCATATTTACCCCTCTCCAAGAAGCATGGTTAAATTATAGCCATAATTAATGGAATTTTGTACTACTCTGAAGAAAGATATCGTTCCATGTGTGAAGGACATTGGCTGAAGAAAAATCTTCCATGGTCTTCAAGTTTTTTTGAGGGAGCGGGGCAGCCGGGTAAGCCAGGCTGCGATGAGGAGGGTGAGCAGACCGATACTGTCAAAGAGGATAAAACGAAATGCTGTGTATCTGATATTTTGGTATTCTGTAGGAAGTGTCGCAAGAATTATACTTTCGCCGATCAGCCCGATGGATTGCATGAGAAGCGCTTGATACAAAGAGACCCGATGAACAATGGGAGAAACAAAAGCAAAAAGGTAAGGAACGTTCCACATGAGAAAAAGGACTCCCAAACCTCGAACCATTGTTTGCCCTGGAGTCCCGGATAATTCAAACCCCGCGGTATAGAGGGCTGGTCTGAAGATAAAAACAAGTGCACATTCCATGTTGAAGATTATTACAACTCCGATGAGTATGCGGGCGACAAGGATGGATGATACCGGCTTTTTTATTTGAGTGATTCTGCTCATTGGTTTGAAAGGGAAATTTCATCCAAGATTTTAATAAAGCGATCATACTTATCGCAGGTAAGCAGATCTTTTCGCAAGGGGGCTGGAACCGAAAAGGGTTGGAGATACGCGTTGGCGTGTTTTCGGAAGCGGATCAACCCTTGGATGTTTCCATAGAAACTTATCATCAGGTTAAGGTGATATAAGATCGTATCAAACACTTGATCGCCTGGGACCTGCGACCGATCCATTCGAGAAAAAATCCAAGGGTTGCCAATGGCTCCCCGCGCGATCATTACGCCATCACATTTTGTGTAGTTTTTGATTTTTTCAATATCCTCCGGGGTTTTTATATCACCGTTCCCGATGACTGGAATGCTTAAGATTTGTTTAATTTGGGCGATGGCATCCCAATCTGCCTGCCCAGTATATGCCTGCCGGCGGGTGCGGGCGTGAACGGCGATTAACTGACCGCCGTTTTGCTCGATGATTTTAGCGATTTCCAGATAGTTGAGGGAATTTTCATCCCACCCCAATCTAATTTTGGCTGTAACAGGTATGCCAAAGGGTGTTAATTTGTTTAAGATTTGGGAGATTTTTTGAGGTTCTCGCAGCAAACCTGCACCAGCCCCTCGACCGGAAACCGTTCTGGCACAACATCCGATGTTGATGTCAATAAAATCTGGTTGAAATCGTAGTACGTAGGAGGCCGCTTTTTCCATACGGTCTGGATCGTTATCTAGCAGTTGTATTGCCAGGGGACGCTCTTCTTCTGAAAAGCGCAGCCGTTCATCCAAAGTGGGGTGCTTGCAGGCGATATCCACCGCATTAATAAACTCGGTATAGCTTGCTGCAGAGCCAAATTGGCGCGCGAGCCGCCGGTAGGGACTGTCGGTGATGCCGTCCATCGGTGCGAGGATTAAGTCGCCACATATTGGCAGCGATCCAATCGTAAAGTGAATGGGTGAAGAAGCCATCAATACCTGTTATGGATCATTGGAAAATTGCACTAATCATGCCCCATGTACCAAGGATAAAAATATTGATACAAGCCGCGAGGGTAACGAAGGAGAAGTAAACTCGATTCCAAATAGACCAGTACCCGCGAACCCAAGTAAAAATTGTACCTCCGAGCATCAATCCTGTGAGTATAAGCATCCCCCAGGGAAGAAGGAAGAGCACTTTGTTTGAGGCAGGTAATCCATATAAAATGATCAATTCGTTCTTCAAAGCAAGACGAAAGCTTATGAAAGTCAACAGCCCCAAAAACAGAACACTCAAAAAAGCGTTGAACACAACTGCCCAACGCAAAGATACCGCAAACCATACCCTGGGCATGACAAGTTTTTTTGTCACTTTTCTTACAAGCCAGATGACAAACCAGATGATAGGGGCAATGGATATGAACAATGCTGCGGCGGTAAAAATCAGAAACGCAGCGATTTCTTTGCTGCCCAAGTTCATGAGTTTGCCGATGACAGGAAGAAAAATTGTATTGCTGGGTGTCATAAACTCAGGTGAAGTTTTTTCTGCGATGCAAGAGGTATCCGGCTTTTTTGAAGGATCTTCCAGGAATTCTTGCATGATGTTGTTTGCACAATCACTTGTGAATGCCGCGCCATGCCCCCCGGTCGGAAATATAATCGTATAACTGTTTTTCAACGTTTCTGCTGCTGCTTGTCCAAAGGCTGGCGGGGTGATCGGGTCAAAATCTCCGTTCAGGATTAAGGTGGGAATGCTGCTTTTCACCGGCTGGTCGTTTGCTTCGCTCAAGAGAGCTACGTCCCATTGCTGGCATGTCCTTAAAAAAGAAAGAATGCCCTCTTTCTCAGTTTCGGCTGAAGCCGGCGTCAGACCGCCTACTTGAATATCCCCGGCTGAAAAATCCGCATCTTCTGCACACAGGACAGAATAATACATTCCATAGCTCATCGTCCGGTCTATTGTGAGCAGGCTAAGAATGCGTTGCAGAAAACCAAACTCCCCATCGCTCGCCTCATAAATTACTTTGGGGAGGAGGGGGATAATTTCAGTGATATACATCATTTGAAAAACCGCGCTACGGAAGCTGTCGCCATTCAGCTTCGCGGGGTAAGTATTGCCGTTATCGAAATCAGTAATTGTGATCTCGGCTGGCTTATCCTGCAAATTCTTTATGGTGTCTTGGAAGATCTTTTCCAGGTCTGGATAGTACTGATCACAATCCTCGACAGAGGCGCAGGAAGAAAATAATTTATCAAAGGCTCTTTGCTGGGATCGAGGGGACTCCAGGAGAAAGTTTATTTGCGTTGGCACCACCGCATCGAGAATAACACTGCGTATTCCTTGAGGATGATACTGCATGGTGTGGAGCGCCAGCAGAGTGCCATAAGAGACACCGTAAAGATTAATTTGCTTGTATCCCAATGCAGTCCTCAGGCTTTCGATGTCAGCCGCGTTTTCAAGACTGTTAAACGCCGAGAGGTTTACACCTTCTTTTATCAGACGATTATGGCAAGTAAGCAGGGCTTGCTCGTATAGTTGCGAGTTTTCTTCCGGTGTGAGATCTTGATTTAATGTCCGGATTGTTTCCTCAATGATTTCAGGGCAGGTAAGGGCTGGTTGAGAATAGAGTGTTCCACGTTGTTCCAACAAAATGATGTCTCGATTGCTCTTAAAATTGGCGCCAGGGGTAAACAGTTGGGTTGTGTAAGTATAAATTGTTGAGCCACCGGGCCCTCCTTGCAACATCACCACAGGGTCAGGCTGAGGGTTCGGTTGGTATGTTGGGATAATAGCAATTGCCACCCGGATGGAAGGCCCTGCAGGGTTCTTATATTCTTCAGGTACGATAAGGTACCCACATCGAATGTCTTTTCCTTCTATGACCCCGGCGGGTAGATCGAACATACAGGAGCTTTCTTCAAATCGCGGGATTTCTGCGTCAGCCGCGTTTGCCGCTATAGCTGGGTGAATCTCGAGTCCGGAAGTGGGGATCAAAAACATGGAAAGGATCAATACTTTTAAAAAGAGAGTTATGCTCATCTAATTCTCCGGCAAAACCGATTTTACTGGTTGTTAAACCAGAATCGATAAGTTTCTAGCGCCAGGTAAACCTCCGAATTGCGGGCAACTTGGATGCTTGTTAGCGGAAGTACAAAGAAGCTGCCATTGATCTCAACGAATACAGCTACTCCGTAAGTATCCTCGGAGCCATTTAAATCCTGCACAATACATTTGCATTTTTTTTGCCGGATCGTTTTTCCCTGTAATTTGATTTCAGCAGTTAGGGGGAAGGTAAGATTCGTTTTGAGATACTCCTCCCAGGCTTGAAGGACGCTTCCCCCATCCTTTTTGTGCGCCTCCAATGCCGTGAGGGTATTTTCGGTATAATTTTCTATCTGCGGCCAAAAGTATTTTGCCAGGATACGGGTCCTTTCCCAGTTGGCCTCGTCAATGGTATCTCTGGCATACGCAGGGGCAAGGGCATCCACCCCGATTAAGATATCCACTCCTGAAACCTGATTTTTCCTGCAATATTCAAAAAAATCATCAGGAATATTCCGGAGTGTGACACTGTCCCATCGGACATAGGCTACAAGGTCTCCCTCGTCATCTTCCAGAAACTCAACGATGCGCCCCAGCCATCCTCCCAGCTCCGCGCCAGATTCAAGGTCAATTATCCCCTGCTTGATTTTGACAATATCATATTTTTCAAAAAAGTGTTCCAAAGTTTTTCCTGCGAAGTCGTTTGCTTTCCTATTGATTTGCGATTTGTTGTTTATTGTACCAACGGATGAGATTCAGAACGCCGACCATTTTTGTAAACCATAGAGGCTGCCGTTGAGTGTACAGGAAGAAAAGAATGCTCTGATATAATCAGTTCTGCTGGAAGGAGGGCTCTTTGCCCTTTCAATTCCTTCCCGTGAGAAGAAAACCCAATAAAGCACTTAGAAAAAAGAGAAGTGACCCTTGTGAGTTCAAGTACGGACTGTTTGCAGAGAAACCATAATTTTGCCAGAATTCCTGTCGAGGAAGAGACGCCTTTTATCGTCTTATATACTGAAAAACTAAAGGATAATTGCCGGCGTTTTCGTCATGCTTTTCCTGGTGCAAAAATTTATTTTGCGGTCAAAGCAAATAACCATCCAGCGGTAATTCAAATCCTGCGGGATGAAAATATAAATTTTGATGTGGCTTCCTGGGGAGAGATTTATTTGCTTTTACAGCAGGGGATTTGCCAAGAACGCATTGCTTTTAATGCACCCTCAAAAATTCCTCGTGAGATCAAGAAGGCTTTTCTCGCCGGGGTTGACACCTTTACTTTCGATTCGACCATGGAACTGGAAAAATTGGCTGCTTTAGCGCCAGGTTCTAAGTTTTTGGTGAGGATTGCCGTGGATAATTTGGGGAGTTTTTATCCTTTGGATCAGAAGTTTGGGATGGGTCTTGAGGAAGCTTTAAATTCTTTCAGGTATGCAAAAGAGCTTGGTTTAATCCCATATGGTGTGACATTTCATGTGGGTTCGCAAAACAGCGATCCACAAGCCTGGGTCAGGGCAATTGAGAAGGTTGCAGCCTTACGAGAGGGATTGGCATCCGAGGGGATTGAATTGAAAGTTGTTGATATTGGCGGAGGGTATCCGGTATGTTATAGGGAGAAAGTTCCTGAAATTGAGGAAATTGCAGCTCAGGTCAATAGCGCCGTAGAAACACTCTTGGGCGGGGACATTGAACTTTGGCTTGAACCTGGACGGGCGTTGGTCAGCAATACGGCAATGCTGGTAACTTCGGTGATCAATCGCGCTCAACGCGGAGAAAACGAGTGGCTCTACGTGGATGCAGGTGTGTTTCACGGATTGATTGAAGCGTGGGATTCGATTGGATTTGAATTTCAAATTTGTACAGAAAAAGAACAGGATAGCAAAAAACGGTTTGTGTTGGCAGGTCCGACATGCGACAGCGGTGATGTGATCGGTCGGAATCTAAGCTTGCCGGATAGTTTAACACTGGACGACCGCTTGTACATACTTTCCGCCGGGGCATATACCAATTCGTTGGAGTTCTATAATGGGATTCCTTTCCCGCGCGTAATCCTTGCACCTGCGGATGCTGCACAGCTTTCTACAAATTACAGACCGGAGGAGATAGAAAAGTGAGCAATCCAGGGGATAGTGCCATTGAACATCCGGCACGATTAGACATCAACCACGTGAGCGCGGGGTATGGCAATATACAAATACTGAAAGAGCTAACCTTTCAAGTGCCCCACGGAGGACAGGTTGCTGTGGTCGGCCCGAATGGGGCCGGGAAGTCAACCTTATTTAGAGTTTTGGTCGGTCTTCTGCCGCTTAAGAGGGGGAATATTTTTATTCATGGCCTACCCCTGGGTCACCACCAGGATTGTGTAGCCTATGTTCCACAGCGCGGAGATGTGGATTGGAAGTTTCCGGTTACTGTGCGCGATGTGGTCATGATGGGACGTTATGGCAAGATCGGTTGGATGTCGCGCCCCAGCAAACAAGACCAGGAAATTGTTGCGGAAAGCATCCACCAATTGGGTATCAGTAAATTCATCAACAAGCCAATTGGAGAGTTGTCTGGCGGGCAGCAACAACGGGTTTTTTTAGCGCGAGCGATCGCACAACAACCACACATATTGCTTATGGATGAGCCTTTCACAGGAGTTGACATTGGTACACAAGAAACCGCGCTCAATCTGTTGGAGGAATTGCATAAACAAGGCGTTACTGTGATGGTATCAACGCATGATCTCAACATGGCAGCAGAACGCTTTAAGCTGGTCCTTCTGCTCAACCGAACTATGATCGCTTTTGGCCCGCCCTCTGACGTGTTAACGCCGGAAAAGATTAGAACTGCGTTTGGGGGGAAAGTCTTGTTTATCAATGGAGCAGTTGTAGTGGATGAGTGCTGCCCTCCTGCAGATCAGGATAATTCGGGAGCATAGCCAGATGGTTTCTTTACTACTTTCTCCGTTATCTTACTCATTTATGCAGCGCGGTATGGCGGCTGCAATTCTGGTTGGGATTTTGTGTTCAATCGTTGGATGTTATGTGGTGTTGCGTTCCATGGCTTTTCTGGGGGATGCCGTTGCTCATGCAATTCTTCCTGGTGTGGCAATTGCCTATTTATTAAATAGCAGTCTGACGACTGGCGCGTTGATTGCGGCAATATTAGTCGCGCTTGGAATCGGAATTTTGACCCGTCAGGGAAATATCAAAGAAGACACTGCGATTGGCATACTTTTTACCGCTGCGCTTGCACTGGGTGTTGCATTGATTAGCACAATCCGCACTTATGCAATGGACTTGTCCCATATCCTTTTTGGGAACATTTTAGGGGTTACACAGGGGGATCTATGGCTTACAGCCGCGTTGTCTGTGGTGGTATTGGGAGCGATCGTGATTCTTTACAGACCATTTTTAATCATCTCGTTTGACCCAATTCTTGCAGCAACGCTGCGACTGCGCATCAGTTTGTTGAATAACCTCTTAATGATATTGCTGGCAATTACAATTGTGATCGCTTTGCAAACGGTTGGTATTGGGTTGGTGGCTGCCATGCTGGTAACCCCGCCTGCTACTGCCTTTTTGCTTACCCGCCGGTTGGTGCCGATGATGTTTCTCTCGGCGATGATTGGTGTTTTTTCGAGCGTTGCCGGGTTATATTTTAGTTTCTATTGGAACATCGCTTCTGGCGCTGCAATTGTATTGACGGCAACGCTGGTTTTTGTTCTCGTTTTCTTATTCGCTCCGCATCGAGGCTTGATCTGGCAGAAAATACAAAAAAGGTCAGCGCTCTAACTGTATGCGTGGTGTGGGTCTAGATGCTTTTAAAAACTTTTTCCAAAACATCCAGCGCTTGATCTAACAGCTTCATATCCGCTTGCGAACCCATATGTCCTATTCGGAAGACCTTTTCTGCAAGAGCGCCATAGTTTCCGCCGGTTGCCAAACCCTTCTGCCGAAAACGGCGGTCGAGTTCAGCCCACTTAATTCCATCCGGGACACATACGGCTGTGAGCGTGGGGGAGGGGATAGCATTCTCGCCAGGGAATAATTGATAACCCATGGTGGTTACACTTTTTCGGCAGTAATCTGCAATTCCGGCATGCCGCTGGAAACAGGCTTCTACTCCTTCGTCTAAGATTAATTGGACGGCAGTTGAGAGAGCGGCAACCCCTTGCCAGTGGGGTGTATATGGGAAATAAAAGTCTTTTTGTGCTGTCAGGAACGGCTTGAGGGCGTCATATCCCTGATAATTTATAGTATCAACAATTTGTTGTGCTTTTTCACTCATTGCAACAAAAGAAATTGAAGGCGGTGCAGAAAGACACTTTTGCGAGCCCCCCAAAAGCAGATCAATTCCCCATTCGTCCGTAAGAACCGGCGTACCTCCGATGCTGGAGACAGCATCCACATAAAGTAAGGGGACACCGTGTTGTTTTTTTAGCGCTCCCAACCTGTCTAAAGGATTTAAGGTTCCGGAAGGCGTCTCACAATGTACGGCAGTGATCATCTTTGGCTTGAACTCGACAATTGCAGCTTCAATCTCCTCATAGTTGGACAAGGTTTGGTCGTATCCGTAACTTAAGGTCTTTACATCTGCACCAATGCTTGCCGCCATTTCCCCAATGCCGGACCCGAAAAGGCCGGTGGAGAGTGCAAGGACGCGGTCTCCTGGTGCGATACAGCTTTTAAGAGCACCCCAAAGTGCAATCATCCCTTCCCCGGTTTGAATTGCCACACGATTCTTGGTCTCTAATAATTTTTGTAATAGCTCTTCTGTTTTATTGTATAAGTCAAGAAATTCGGGTTCAAGATCGGCAGAACCATAATCGAACTGATAGGCAGCAAAAATAGCGGAGGGAACATTAACCGGTCCTGGGACCATTGGTATGGGATATTTTTTCATAGTGCGCCTTACTTTAAAGCGAATGGCAATGGATGTTCTAAGAATGAGAGATGAGTTGATTGTAATAATTCATGAGCCAGATATTATCCCAGCCGAGGAGGGAAGTTTTACGAATAATTTTCACCACATACTCGCGCGGAATTTTTACCTCGCTCGTCAGAATGTTGACATTATGGCGGCTCATTGCCAACGTTTGGGCAGCAAACAGCATTGGCCAGACACAAGCCAGACGAATGTTGTGGAGCCAGGGGGGCATGACTAAAACGTAAGACATGGCTTTTGTCAGATGTTGTTCTGCTTTGTCTGCGACGCGGTTAATTACCTGCATTGCGGCCGGTGTTTGCTGCGGATCAAACAGATCTTCCTGTTTTATTCCTGCCTCTTGACAATAGCTTTCCGGGATATAAATCCAACCGCGCTCATAATCTTTGCGCAATCCCCTGAGGATGTTAACGGTTTGTAACGCCAGGCCGGAGTCTGTGGCAAGCGGGAGCAGGGAGGAAAGCCTTTTTTGGATTGAGGGCGAATATGCGGCAAAGAGTTCTGTGGAGAGAAACCCCACTCTTCCAGCGACCTCATACATATAGTCATCCATCTCTTCTTCAGACTGGATGGCAGGACCCTGAGCAATCCAGCGTGCCATTCCCAAAGTTGTTGCACGAACGTGAGGAAGGCTGGCTTGCTGAAATTTTTCGGGCAGCGCCCCAACTAATTTGAGTAATTCTCCTGCTTGTTGGGAGAGATATCCATCTGCTTCCAAGGCAACTTCTTCTCTATCCAGATGTTTATAGAGTTTTTCGGGCCTCTCTTTTTGTGCAAGAATGCTTTCCCAAAGTACAAGGGTTTCAATTTTCTCTTCAGACGACATATACAAATTATCTTCAAGATAATCTGAAACCCGAAGTAGAAGATAAGAAAGGCACATGGATTCAGCAAGCAACCCGGGAAGTTGTTTGATCGAGATGAAAAAGGTCCGGCTGGTTTTCTTGAGAAGGTCCCAATGATCAATAGGCATTTAAATTCTCTCTACAGGTTTATGGTGAAGGAAGTATGCTGTATGGATAAGTTCATTATACCTAATTACATATATTTTTATCTAATTATCCATGATCACAACCATATTATTCAGAACTCCCCATGAGTTTAAGAATACTTCTTCGGGCGCTTCATAAAACCTTCCGTTATTCATATAGCGTATAGAATCTGCATCATAGCCGGTAAGAATAACCACGTGCTCATAGGCTGCCACTGTGACCTTGTTGCCCTGCTTATCTGTATATTCTGCTGGCACGCCGCCAACCACATTACCGATGACCCAAGCAATAACCGGTTTATCCATGGAGATGTGTGATTTTAATACTTCAAGTGTTGTATTGCGCAGCCCAATGGCAGGTAGGCCATATTCTCGCAGCAAAGCTGCAATCGGTCCTGCATGGACGCCATAGGAATAAGGCGGAGTTTGTCCCCAGGGGCCCTGTACTCCGCCGACAAAGCCAAAGTCCGGGTTGTCGGATTGGGGTAAGCGAACCTGGAATTCATATTCATTAATCGGAACACCAAAGTACGCAGCCCAGTCCACTGCCGCGGCTGCTTCGCATCCGAGGGGAAAATACTGTTTGTGCCCTGTGATGTTTTCTATATAGTGTTCTTCTGAAAAGGCGGGTACGGAAGCTGGGGTTTGAGATGGCTTTGAGGATAGCAACGCACCAGGGTTCAAGACTGGCGTTGGTGAAAGCGTAGGTGAAGGGGATCGGGTTGGGGTTCTGGCGGGAAGAGTTGGTATTTTGATTGTTGCTGGAGAGGCTGGATGTAACGATGCTGTATTGTCCAAGCCGCCAGGCTGGCAACCACTGAGCAACAGTAACAACCCTAAGGCAATTGGCAATATTTTTGACTTAGATGAATATTCTTGCATAACTTCTGATAACGCTGTACGAAGATGTTTTTACCACAGCGCCGATTATTTTTCGGGGTCTCTGTTGAGATTCCATTTTTCCAAGGCTGTGTCCAGTTCGCGATTTAGATTTCGTAAAACCTGGATAAAGTTCTCTTGTAATTCTTCAACCTTGATCTGATGCTCGAGATTTTCCAGTTTCATTTTTATGTGCTGGCCAGTTTCACTTTGGGTAAACTCCTCGCCGGACTGAACAAGGGAATTAGTCAGGTTTGTTAACCCGCTTACAAGCTCTGTTTCGATTTTTTTACGTTCAGGGCTTTCCCAGACAGATTTAATAACCTTGTGCAGATTGGCCCCAAGCAGACGGAATTGCTCTTCAAGGTCTTCTGAATTAGCAGTATTCTCTGACATATTTTCTCCAGATATTTTCCTGTTTATATCATACTTTACCCCCTTTAAAGGTGCGTGAGAAAAAGAGGGAAAGCCTCAGGTCATGACAAGGTTCTTGCGAGCATGGTTCAAGACGGACGGATTCTTCCCCAGGCCTGACTAGCAAACAGGACAGCGGCAGTGCCTTCCAGCAGTCGTCCAACCACCAGCCATTGCCCAGGCAGGTTGAACAAACTAATGCAAGAGACCGTCCAGATGCCCAGATTGAGCAGGCTGATTGCGCCCCAAACCAGGGTTTCTTTACCGCGTGAGCCACCTTGATAACGCGGAAGGATCCAATGGGCGATACCTATGGCGAGTTGGATAACAAAACCGAACAGCAGGAAATCAATATGCGCCGGAAGAAGACGCCAGATCCAGGGAGCAAATGGTATGCCCTTGTTAGCAAGCATAATTGCGCCCACGGTAAACCCAAGCAAAAGATATAGCAATGAAAGGCGTACAGCCCAGGCGCTTAAACGAGGCATTTCATTTCACTTTCACCCGCTTCCATGCATTGATTACATAAAGAATGCCCCCCATCCATTGTAAAATTGCCGAAAGAATTAGCAGCCAGTCCCAAACCAGCCCTGACGAATAAGCATTCAAGGGCTCACCAACTGCCCGAACCAACAGCCCGATATTCAAGAGTATATATGCTGCCCAGGAAAGTGCCTGAATGCCGCGTGGTTTCTCCATGCTATATTTAGGCAGCATCCACAGAGCCACCCCCAGGATGAATTGAGTTACCCATCCTACCATTAGCAGGTGAAAATAGACTGGGGTTAAACTGGATGGTGAAAATGGAAGTATGCCACCCAAATTCTGAACCAGACCCACCCCTAGCGCCAATATAAACATGACCAAGGCTGTTTTAAGATAACAACGCACAATAGACGGCATTAAATTACACTCCTGACCTTTTCATCTGATTGTGCTTGGCGGATGATCGTCACACCCGAGCCCTCTATCTTCATCCTCATTGGCTTTAAGTCTCCCTTCATCTGGTTGTCCGATTTTTGAAACCGGGGTGTTATTTTATAGAATTTGTGAGTTTCCTTATTTATTGTGTCTTGCAAGTTTATATTGTAAACCAACAAAGCATCGCCAATTAAGTGGTTACTGGCGAGGCTGGGGGTTTTCCTCCGTGCCCATGATGAGGTTCTACTTTTTCCGTGAAACCATTATTAACTACTCTATGCGGGTTTTAAATTCTGGTGTTTGAATGTAATACAAAGCATGAAAGGACAAGTTTACCTATGTTTGCTTATAGAGATATTTCATTTTTCGCGGAACTCTCACTTATTGTTTTAAAGCCTGTTCAAACAGAGCGCGCGTGGCTTCATAGCAGCCTTCGCCGCAACACGGCAACTTGCCAACTGATAGAATTTTCCCATTTTCAATATTTGGATAAACTATGAGATGGTGTAATCTCTCTCCGTTGGCAAGCATAATTGTTGGGGTGCCACGAACCTTGTAAATTTCTTTGCCCAGTCGCCCCTCTTCAATAACGGCCGCTCGTGCTTCACCACCCTTGAAGTGATGGGTGAAATGATCCATGTCCAAACCAGCCTCGCGGGCGAGTTCCAGTATGATCTCACGCTGTCCAATATTGCGGCCCTCATAAAAAAAAGCCCGACGGAGCCGGAGATCAAAATCCCGACCGACTGTTTCACCTTGCTGAAAAGCACACCAGGCGCCTTCGAAAGCAGGCAACGTAGTGGCCGGCCAATCATCTTTAAACGGCTTAAAGACAGCCTCGGGCTCTTGCAAGGCTGCCAACCAGATCTCCAATTCCAGTTCTTTGCGGTCAGGAGGACCTCCACCGTAGAGTTCCAAAGGGAAGGCTCTCTCTCGCAATCTTACGCGTCCCTGGTATTCAGGCATTATTTTCTGCAGGCGCACGGCCGCGACATAACACCATGGTCAATAGTATTCGGCCCACTCCCATAACTCAGGAAAATTCTTTTCAGTCATCTTGTTTTCTCATTTCGTGTTTTTTTATCCATACACCGCGAAGAATTTAAACAGCACTTGGATTAAGAAAGCGACAAGCAAATTGGGCGAGAGGCGGGTGATTACTTTTTTCTGATCAGCCTCCGCCCCTCCTTTGCACAATGAAAATTTACACTAAGCTAATCGAGCTGTCAGGTTCGTGTCCACAGCTGCAAGCGCTTGAGAGACAGGGCACCCTTTTTTTGCTTTTTCGGCGAACTCAATGAACGTTTTTTCATTGATGCCGGGGACTTCCCCAACCGTAGAAAGATCAATATGTGTGATTTTAGGTCCCTCTCCCAGATGTACTTTGGCGGTTGTTGCAATTTTGGTAGGGGTATGGCCAGCCTCAGACAAGATCAAAGCCAGGTACATTGAAAAGCACCCCGCGTGTGCTGCGCCAATCATCTCTTCCGGGTTTGTTCCAGACCCATCTTCGAAACGAGACAGATAACTGAAAGGGCCTTCATATTCACCTGAACCCAGGCGCATACTCCCTTTCCCTTTTGGCAAGTTCCCTTCCCAAATTGCAGATGATTCTCTTGTAGCCATTTTTACACTCCTTACGCAAATTTTGATACGAGGTTTAGATAATAAGAGACGCATAATACGAGTGTGGAATAAAATCTCACAAGTAGGACGAGTCTTTTTTATTACGCCCAGGCACCGGGCACGCCATGCAAGATGCCAACAAAGACAAGTTCTTCCAAAGCGCGGATAACATGCTGTTCTGCAGGGTCAAATACAAGCAGGGTATTGGCATCCACCGTTTTCTCTACGCCATCTCCGCCGGTAAATACACCCTTGCCACTCAGGACAACTACATAGAATGGCGAGCTTGGGGCATTGTGCTCCCGAATGATTTGTCCCGGATTCATGGTAAACAAAATTGCTCTTCCGCTCTTGTCAACATGCAATGGTTCGGCGTGAGCTCCCTTAGGGCTGAATTGCCAATTTTCAAGTAAGTTTATAGTTTCCATGGTTAATTCCTCTCTCTGTCTAGTCTGCCAATAAGGTCTGTGGATTTAAAAGGGCCTGGCTCGGTGAGCAGGGTGCGCGCGGCGGGCACAGTGTTCCATACGTTCCACAACAAAACACCGCGCACCCTGCCATTCTCCAGGTAATAAACAATGCCTTTTTTGTAAGGCTCTTGCCAATCGGCTATGATGTCCAGCTTGCTATTCAATTCTCCGACAGCCTCGAAGCCCAACTCGAATAGATCTGAGTAGAACATGGGCGCGTGCGTGTAGGGTTCATTCGCACCAGCCATGTTTCGGCCTGCATATTTCCCCATCGTGATAGCATTATCTTCATGCTCCACCCGCATGCGTTTATCAAGAGCGGGGTAATAAAAGTTTGCCACGTCGCCAGCCGCATAAATATCTGGTACCGAGGTTTGTAAATGCTCATCAACGATGATCCCATTTTCCACCTTCAAGCCAGCTTGCTGAGCAAGTTCAATGTTCGGGTGAATTCCAATCCCGGCCACTATGCCGTCAACTTCAATCACCCGTCCTGTTCCTGTACGGACTAAGAGTCGCTCTCCGGCTTGTTCAACACTGACTGCCGTGTCTTCAGGTATGATCACCACGCCCTGCTGCCGGTAGTAATTGTTGATGAAATGCGACAGGTCAGCGGGGTACACTCTTGCGCCAATGGCGTTTTCGGGAAAAATCATGGTGACTTTATTGCCAACCATTGTTAATGCCGCGGCAATCTCTGACCCGATAAACCCACCGCCAATCACAAGAAACGATTTCTTGTGCTCACTCATCGCTCGTAGGCGTTGATAATCCTGAAAGCTGCGATAGTAGATGATGTTATCAGCCCCAAAAGGCAGGCGGTTTGGTGAGCCCCCCGTAGCGAGAAGCAATTTGTCGTAAGTATATTTCTCTCCCTTATCATCATGGATTGATTTGCTCTGCGGGTCGAGTTGGACGATCTTGTGTTTCAAGTACAATTCGACGCCTAAATCGCGTGTGTTGCGCCAGATTTTCTCGACTGGGCGTCCTTTCCACAAATCTTTGGAGAGCTTTGGGCGAGTGTAGGGCGGGTCCAACTCACGACTGATCATGCCAATAGAACTTTCTGTATCCAATTCGCGAATGCCGCGAACTGCCGCATCACCCGTCAGCCCTCCTCCAATAATGAGATAGCGATAATGTTTCATAAATTGCCTCCTCATTTCAAACTATTGATTTTATCAGCCTGGCTCGAGCGGATTATTTTATGATCATAATTCTTGATTTTGACCATACAAGCTTGCTTCCCAATAACAGGGTAGGTTTCAAAGGCTTTTGCAAAATCCTTCCGGAGCTTTCCCGTAAAAAGCCTGGTCGCCGCGAATGGTATGATGGTGGATAATAATCTTCTCCAAATCAGCAAATCTTTCATCTGTCTCCTTGCACTCCTGCTTTCAATTTATTCTTGAAGGCGGCTAATAGGATTGGCCTAAAATAGCTTCAAAGAGTGTTTCAGCAGGACACCCTTTGAGCAGGAAAGTATCCACACCGGCGGCAAGTGCTGCCACGCGTGTACCTGGGTGCATCGCGAGCATCACAACCTTAGTTTTGGGCCATTTGCGTTTTATCAAGCGGGTTGCTTCTATGCCATTGATACCCGGTATTGAGGCATCCATGAGGACAATCTCCGGCTGAAGGGCGGCCATTATTTGGAGCACTTCAGGCCATTGGCACGCTTCTCCAGCTACTTGAATCGCTGAGGAGAGACCACCTCCCCAAGAAGTACTTCGAGTGAGCAGAAGTGCCTTAAGAGCCTGCCGGACCCTGGGATCATTGTCACAAATCAGAATTGTTTTAGAAGGACTAGCTGCCATGCCTATATCTTCCTGCACCTGCCCGGAACATTTGAAGCCCGGAGATCTGCGCTTTCTCATATAGGATACCTATATTCCCCATCATTGGCACCATTGAGATGTGGATTTTCATCTCCACCTTTTTGGGGAAAACTAGATTTTGCTGTTATAGGATTAGAAAACAAAAAGTCACCAACCTGGTGACTTTTTGTTGTGAATGAGTTTACACCTCTTTATTGATCATTATTACCATCTATTTCATCCAGCGAGGTCAATCCCGTGCGCAGTGCATAGAGTGTTGCTTGAACACGATTAGCCAAATGAAGTTTGCTGAGAATGTTGCCCACATGGGTTCGAACGGTAGCTTCCCCAATAATGAGCTGATCTGCGATTTGACGATTGCTAAGCCCTCGTGCAACCAGGCGGACAACATCTTCTTCTCGTTCTGTCAGTGGATCTGGTGTTAATGGCTGTTTTGCCGGCTGGCCTAATTCTTGTAGCATCATTTTTGCTACGGTTGGATGCAAGAAGGGTTCACCGTAATTTACCTTCCGAATTGCAGTAACAAGCGCTTTGGGGTCAGAATCCTTGAGTAAATAACCCATCGCGCCCGCCTTGATTGCGGGGAAAACCTTGTCTTCAGCTACAAAGCTGGTGAGGGCCATAATACGGATGTGTGGTTGAAGTACTGTGATCCGTTCGATTGCTGTGATGCCATCCATCTTTGGCATCACGAGGTCCATTAGAATTACGTCCGGGTTAAGTGTTTTTGCCTGCGCGATGGCTTCCTCGCCGTTGGAGGCTTCACCAACAACGTCAATATCATCCACCTGTTTCAGTAAGGCGCAGATACCTTTTCGTACAATATTTTGGTCGTCCACCACCAAAAGCTTGATTGGTTTTTCGCCCATATTGCCTACCTCCCGGTGTCTTCAACCGGCTTATTTGAGTCACTGACATTTATGGGAATTGTCACTCTTAAACATGTCCCTTTTCCGGAAGCACTTTTGATCTCCAGTGGCCCACCCGATTGTTGTACTCTCTCCCGAATACCCTGCAGCCCAACCCCGCCACTTCGCGTGTTATCCTCCGGGTTAAAACCCACCCCATTGTCAACCACTTCCAACTGAACGTTATTTGTATTATATTTTAACTGAACACGAGCCATATCAGCCTTGGCATGCTTGACCACATTATTCAAACCTTCTTGAACGATCTGGTAGAGTTGTTCTTCGATATTTACTGGCAAACGTCTTTCGCCTTCTATGACAACCTCGGTTTTTAACCCGGTGCGAGCTTCCACTGCCGTCAGCCTGGATTGTAGAACTGAGGCCAAACCTTCTTCCTCCAGCATCAATGGGCGCAGTTCAAACACCAACAAACGCATGTCGTACATGGCTTCGCGTGCCATATTGCGCACTTCGTTGAGATTTTGTTCAAGGGCTTCCCACTGCTTTCTTGAAAATGCCAATAAGCTGGCATCAGCATATAAATTCACGCTGTAAAGTGCTTGTGTTACTGAATCGTGCAGCTCACGCGCCAGACGTTGACGCTCTTCCAGTACGGCGACTTGTTCTGCCTTTTGTTGCAAGCGAACATGTTCGATAATAATCGCTGCCTGGTCTGCAAACAGCTCGATGATCCTCATGTCTTCCCGGGTTGGTTCGCTTGGTTTGTCCAAGATATTCAATACCCCGATTGTTTGCGAGTCCACCTTTAGAGGAACTGATAGCATGGAAAGGAGACCCGGTGTCCAAGGGTAACCTTGCCATTGATCTGCCGTATCGTCCAATTTGCTTTCCTGGCGTTTCGCCCATACATAGCGGCCTGTTTGGATTGCCCGGCCCGCAAGAGTTCCTTCCACAGGCAGGTAGTCTAGCGTGTATATGGGGGATCCGGCGCGTTGGGTTAATCTGAGCCAACCTCCCTTGTCAAGTAACAAGACTGCGCTCCCTTTTGCGCCGGTTAACTGCATGGCTTCTGTGCAAACGATCTCCAAAACTTCGTCAAGACCAATTTTTTGCAACAAGCCTTTTGCAATTCTTTGAATGCCTATGCTTTCTGCCAACCTTTTGCGTATATCTTCTTCAATTTGTTTGCGTTTCGTGATATCCGCAGCTACACAGGTTAGTCCTGTAACGGTGCCATTTTCATCGAAAAGGGGTGTGAGAGTCATATCGTAAAATGAAGTCTGCCCCCCTATAGTCAGTGATACCTCTTCACGGGTTAATAACCCTGCTCCAATCACTCTTTCTTTCAAGGCGGTCAATCGCATGGCATCTTCTGGAGCAAATAAATCGGCGTCTGTTTTGCCAACAATAATTGACTGGTTTGTGTAATTTTGAGGGTTATAGATCCAGGTATAGCGCAAGTCAATATCCTGGTTAAAGACAACAAGTGGTGTGCCCATCAACGCAATCCGAAAGCGCTGCTCACTTTCTTGTAAAGCTTTATCGGCTTTTTCTAATTCCTCACTTCTCTCCCGAGTACGCTTTTCCAGTCTGCGATAAGCCCTCTCTTGTTTTTGTAGTTGCTTTTGTACAGCAGCGCTTGCTTTCATGAAATGCATTTCATTGAGGCCTTTTTTTGTCAGGTGCTGAATAAGCTGAATGAGAAATTCTAAATAGGTTTCTATCTGCTTTTCGGTTACGATAGGAACTTCTCGAACCGCCTTCAAGCAAACTGTCTTGTTCAAACCCAACTCTTGCGCCAGTGAGCGTATCCTGTCTTTATTTGGTGGTTTATGAAAAACTGGCCCGAGAGAAAGGGCGGCTTTATCATTGTTTTCAACGCAGATGATGCCGGTATACTTGAAAAGCCCGCCGGGAAGCTCCAAGCGCCTTAAAGGTCTCTTGTTGGCACCAGAAACGACTCTTTCACTGCTCTGCCACCAGTTTTGCATTGATTGAGGAATGTTTTGGTTGAATTTGTCGCAAATATTTTGGCCCGAAGCGACAATCCTAACCTGATTGTCCAAATCCAGTATTTCACTTGGTATCTGGGTGATTGAATAAAAAGACGCCAGTATTTGTTGAATATCTGGAATAACAACCAAGCCGGAAAAAGGATACTGCATAGGAGAATCCTTTAGAATTGGAGATCGAAAGGTTTTTCTTATCTCTTGGCGAGGTATGGATATTAAGCCAAGGTTTGAAAACCCTTCCTTGATCTTAAATGTAAATACCCTTAAGCAATTCTAACCCAGAAATTCCTGTGATGTTCCCTCTGTTTGTGAGTTTAAAAGGTTAGGGCGGTTACCCCAACCCTATAGCGCTTTTTACGTGGTTTAGAGTTTTCTCTGCAATTGGTCGTAGTTTGGCATCCCCCTCTGCCAGCAAATGATCAATATACGATGGATCATTTGTTATTTCTTGATAACGCAATTGCAGGGGCTTGAGGAATTCGATAATGACCTCAGCCAGTTCTTTCTTAAAGATTGCATAGCCTTTTCCCTCAAACCGTTCCTCTATGTCAATCCTGCTTAACCCACTGAAAAGCTCAAAAATGGTCAGGAGATTGTGGATGGCGGGGTGATTTCTATCAAAGCGAATACTATGAAGTGAATCGGTTTTCGCTCTCATAATTTTTAAATAAATTTCGTCTGGAGAGTCCAGCAAATTTATCGCGTGGCTTTTCCCTGTTTTGCTTTTACTCATTTTCTTCGTGGGATCGTCCAGGCTCATAATGCGTGCACCCACTTCGTTCACGGTGGATTCCGGTAATTTAAATACTTCCCCATAAACCGAATTGAATCGCCGGGCTACATCGCGTGTCAACTCTACATGTTGTCTTTGATCTTCTCCAACTGGCACCAAGTCGGACTGGTAGAGCAAGATATCCGCAGCCATTAACGCAGGATAATCAAAAAGCCCAATGTTGACTTCTTCCTTTTTCTTTTTTGACTTTTCTTTGAACTGGGTCATGCGTTGCATCCAGCCCATTGGGATGTAGCAATTGAGTATCCAAGCCAATTCTGCATGCGCTCCGATATGTGATTGAATGAATACCGTAGACAGGTCCGGTTCTATTCCGGCTGCATAGAGAAGGGCGGCAGTTTCGCGGTTTTTGGCCCGGAGCACCTTGGGGTCTTGTGGAATGGTAATGGCATGCAGGTCAACAATGCAGAAGATATTGTTGTACTGAGATTGTGAGCTTACCCACTGCCGGATTGCGCCAAGGTAGTTACCAATGTGAAGGCTGCCGGTTGGTTGAATGCCCGAAAATACCCGCTTTTTCATATCGTATCTGTAATCCAATCTGTAAAGATTTCAGGCTGCCATGTGCTTTTCCAGGTATGCCTTAAGTACAATGGCATTATTGTGTTCGGTATCCCGGGCGGAGTAAAGCAGGGATACCTTGCCCCGTCTGGAAGCTTCAATTAAAGGCCTCCAGGCATCCGGGTTGTCATCCAGTTCAGCCTGATAACGGCGCTGGAACTCTTGCCATTTAGCCGGGTCGTGCCCAAACCAACGCCTTAACTCCGTGCTGGGGGCGGCTTCTTTTACCCATGCATCCATGATCAGATTCTCTTTTTTTATTCCGCGTGGCCATAGCCGTTCCACCAAGTAGCGTGCTCCATCGCCAGCGTCATAATCTTCATAAACTCGCTTTAAGCTCAACATATAGATCACCTTTAATCACATATAATTCCCTTTTCAAGCAGGCTCTTCAATAACAAATGAAAATAGATTAATCCGCCATATTTTTCCGAACCTGAGAGGGCACGATGTACCGCAAGGTAATCCATGCGTTCCGGGAGGCCAAGCCAGCGCTGCAAGTGGTTGCGAGCGCCAACATCGTCTCCTGGGAAGATGTGTGTTCGACCCAAGCCGCGCAGCAGAAAATATTCAGCAGTCCAGCGCCCGACCCCTTTTATTTCACACAATTGTTCAATTGCAGATTTATCCTCGAAGGTTTCAATCTCATCCAGGTTAATCTGCCGGTTGACGATCGCCTTGGATAAATTGACCATGTAACGCCCTTTTTGATAACTGTATCCAATCTTGCGAAGTTCTTCAACATCTATATCTACCAGATCTTCCGGGCGAGGGAATGCGTGGAAGGTGCTTTCTTCTTGAAAAGCCGGGCCGTAAGCTTGCGACAACCGATTTAACAATCGAATTCCCACTGTAAGTGAAAGCTGTTGGCAGGTGATTGCATTGAGTAGAGCTTCGAAGGGGACAGGAAAGCGCGGTGGCTTTGAGCCACGGAACTGGTCAGCCAGGTCATTTAGATTTACACGACTCTCAGCAAACTGATAAAATTCCTTTAAATCAACACGGATCCCCAGTAATCGTTCCAGAGACAGAGTGACTCGCGCTTCAACATCTGGCCCGGCTCCAGTGCCATTTAATAAGACTGCCAAGTGAGGCACCTCTGGTGGTCCAATCTGGGTGACCGTTACCTTGATTGGATTGTTCTCCAGAACTAAAATACGGTGATATGCTTTCCCATCCCAGCGATCAATCTGGTTGTCAGGGCGGCGGCGAAGTATCCAGACTGTATAATCGAGCCGGAAGGGTGGGATGGTTTCAAGTGTAAAGGTGTATTGTGCCAAACGATTGTATTCCTCAAAAACTAACCGCATAATACGCGCTATTCATGATGCAAGCTTACTTTTCGCTCCGTATGATTCCCTGTCTTTTACCGATGCTCTGACTGATAAGAACCAGGCGGGGTTCGAAAGCTGATCGCTAGACGGTTCCAGGAGTTGATCGCGATCACCGCGAGCGTAAGATCCACCAATTCTTTTTCTGTGAAATGTCCTTTGACCTGATTGTAGGTCTCATCTGGAACTTGATCTTCACTGATTTTTGTAACAGCTTCAGTCCAGGCGAGCGCTGCCCGCTCACGCTCGCTGTAGAATGGCGTCTCTCTCCAGGCGGTAACTCCATAAAGACGCTGCTCTGTTTCTCCGTGGGCACGTGCATCTTTGGTGTGCATATCAATACAGTAAGCACAGCCATTGATCTGGGAAGCGCGTAATTTTACCAACTCTCTTAGCGCTGGCTCTAATCCTGTACTTTTAATGTATGCCTCAAGTTTGAGCAAACTCTCGATGCCTTCAGGTGCAATTTTAGAGTAAGCGATGCGTTGTTTTGTATGATGTTCGTTTTTCATTCCAACCACCTCATACTGTCCGGTTCTGTCAACCGGTACTGAAATCCTTTGTGTCGTAAATCACCTATGCATATTTCCCTCAAACAAATGAAGATTGAAGAAAATGTTTGTTGGGTGGTATTGCTTTCATTGGTCATTATACGTAATTGACATCCAGCATATAACCACCGAATTGCGTATTTCACCTACTCACTTTAGTTGACTGCATGCAGCGCCGGCAGAGAAATATTGTTCGCTCTGTTAACTTAAAACAAGCCCCCAATTTATGAATTGGATATATAATTGTGGATGCTAGAACAATTTTGAAGATATAACTGCAAGAAGAGAAAATAGCTTTCCAAGTTTTCAAGGTTTCTATTTGACAATTGATTTGAGAAATTTATAATCCTATTTACTTAAAAGGAGTACTTTCTATGTGTGCTGACAAAGCAGAAGTTTCTCGACGTCCCTTTACCCCGATTAAATTGAAATTGAAATCCCCTGTTCCTAGCGATATTGAAATTACACAAGAATCCGATCTCAAGCCCATTGTTCAGATTGCAGAAGAATTAGGTATTCTTCCGGAAGAATTGGAGTTGTACGGCCCTTATAAGGCTAAAGTAAAGCTTGAAATTCTCGAAAGACTTAAAAATGTCCCTAATGGAAAATATATTGATGTAACTGCAATTACTCCCACACCTTTGGGTGAGGGCAAATCAACCACCATGGTTGGTTTAAGCCAGGCATTGGGGGCGCACTTGGGCCGCCGTGTGATTACCTGCATCCGGCAGCCGAGTCAAGGCCCTACTTTTGGGATTAAAGGCGGAGCTGCGGGCGGCGGCTTTAGCCAGGTCATTCCAATGGAAGATTTCAACCTGCACCTTACCGGCGACATTCACGCTATCTCTGCCGCAAATAACTTGCTTGCCGCAGCCATTGATGTGCGTATGCTCCATGAAAAAGATGCCACTGACGAGCAACTCTTTGATCGCATGGTGCCCAAGGACAAGAAAGGCAAGCGTCATTTTGGGCGCGGCATGTTGGGACGGCTGAAACGATTGGGGATTAATAAAACCGATCCTGACGACCTGACCCCCGAAGAGCGACGGAAGATGTTCCGCATGGATATTGATCCCGACACGATCACTTGGAAACGCGTCGTTGATACCAGCGATCGGATGCTGCGCGAGATTACCATTGGTAAAGGGGAGGCAGAAAAAGGGAACGAGCGTGAGACTGGATTTGATATCTCGGTCGCCAGTGAAATAATGGCTATCCTCGCTTTAACGACAAGCCTGCCAGACATGCGGGAACGGTTTGAGCGGATCGTTATTGGCTTGAACAAGGATGGTGGAGCTGTAACAGCAGGAGATCTTGGGGTTGCGGGCGCGATGACCGTATTGATGAAAGACGCCATTAAACCCACACTCATGCAAACCCTGGAAGGCACAGCTGTATTTGTTCATGCAGGCCCGTTTGCAAATATTGCCCATGGTAACAGTTCGATCGTTGCAGATCTGATCGGTCTAAAACTGGCTGATTATGTGGTTACTGAATCGGGTTTTGGCGCGGATATGGGAATGGAGAAGTTCTTCGATATCAAATGCCGCTATTCCAACCTGCTTCCTAATGCTGTCGTGCTTGTAGCTACCGTGCGCGCGCTTAAAATGCACGGCGGCGGACCTAAGGTGACAGCAGGCAAACCACTGGCACATGAGTACACCAGTGAAAACCTGGAACTCCTGCGCAACGGTGTAGGAAATTTGGTTCACCATATCAAAACTGCCAGAAAATATGGCATCCCTGTGGTTGTTGCCGTCAATAAGTTCCCGACGGATACTGAGGCGGAACTGGAACTAATTCGCAAAGCTGCCATTGAAGAAGGTGGCGCAGTGGATGCTGTGGTAGCCCGACACTATGAGATTGGCGGAGAGGGCGCTATTGAGCTTGGAAAAGCGGTTGAGAAGGCAGCAAACATGCCGCAGAACTTCCAGTTTCTCTATCCATTGGACTGGCCGATCAAGAAAAAGATCGAAACGATTGCCATGGAAGTATATGGAGCTGATGGTGTTGACTATTCGCCAGAGGCAGAGGAACAGATTGCCGAATATACGCGCCTTGGTTTTGACAAACTCCCAATCTGCATGGCAAAAACACACTTGAGTATAAGCCACGACCCACTCCTAAAGGGGGTGCCGACCGGCTTCCGGGTGCCGATTCGTTCTGTGCGCGCCTCCATAGGTGCTGGCTTTATCTACCCATTGTTGGGCACAATGGCAACCATGCCCGGTTTGCCCACCCGTCCCGGGTTCTTTGATATTGATATTGATATGGAGACCGGTAAGATTTTAGGTCTGTCATAACATTCTTGCGTTCTGCAGTACAAACCTGGCGCAGTTGCTTGCTGCGCCAGGTTTTTTTACCCCTGGCATGCGGTAAAATTGGAACTTATCCAAAGCCTCGAAAGGATTGGTATGTTTGTTTTCTTTTCAAAATTCTTGCCGTTGTTGGTTTATCCAATGGGGTTGGCTTGCATCTTATTGGCGCTGGCGTTGGCCTCAAGAAAAGAAGGGCGGCAACGGCTGGCGATATTCCTGGCACTGGCTGTCCTATTTCTCAGTGGGAATCGCTGGATCTCGATGAGTGCGGTACGCTCACTGGAGTGGCAGTACCTGCCTCCGGAAAATTCTGCCTCAGCGGATGCGATTGTCATTCTCGGCGGCGGCACGGATGCACCGGATTTTCCCCGCCCGATGGTAGATCTGACATCTGCCGGGGACCGGGTTCTGTATGGCGGGCTTCTTTACAAGGAAGGGAAAGCACCTTTGATTCTTTTGAGCGGCGGCAATATTGCCTGGCTTGGGGCAAAAGGAAACACCCCTGCGGAACAGATGGCAGAAATTCTGGATCTGCTGGAAATTCCGCATGATCACGTTTTGCTGCAAACACGTTCTCAAAATACGTATGAAGATGCTTTGTATAGCGGTGAGATGTTAAAAGAGAAAGGTATTACGCGCATCTTTTTGGTGACTTCTGCTTTGCACATGCCCCGCTCGGTAAGATTGTTTACGAAACAAGGGCTGGAGGTCATACCAGCCCCCACAGATTATCGGGTGACGCAAGCTGTTTGGGAGGATCTAAAAAACCCTTCTTTAGAATTCTTAATAATCAACTCCCTGCCGAATATCTCTAATGCAGGGGCACTGACCAGTGCCTTAAAAGAATATCTCGGAATGATTATTTATCACTGGCGCGGGTGGATATAGGCCTAGAGGAATCTCTCCTGGGCCATTGTGAACATTGATTTGGCTTGCGAGGATTTAGAGGTTCAACCAGCGAGCCGCGGTTGCCGGCAAGTCGTGCATGGAGGCAATGCGTACGCTGCAAGTTGGCAGCGATTGCAAAAAGAATTTCCCATATCGTTTTGAGAGAATGCGTTTATCCAAGATTACCACGACGCCTCGATCATATTGTGTGCGAATCAGTCTGCCAAACCCCTGGCGAAAACGAAGGATTGCTTCAGGCAAGTGGTATTCGTTAAATGGATCTTCAAACATTTCTGACCGTGCAGCAACGATGGGGTCGCTGGGAACATCGAAAGGAAGTTTGACAATTGTAAGGATGGAGAGAGCATCTCCGGGAATATCAACGCCTTCCCAGAAGGCACGGGTTCCCAAAAGTATCGCCTGGTCTGCCATGCGAAAGGTTTCCAGAAGCGCGTTGGAGGAAGCGCCTTCGCCTTGCTCGTAAACCATAATACCAGCATCCGCGAGGACAGGGCTGATCGTTTGAGATGTCCTTCTGAGTTGTGCATACGACGTAAACAGCGCCAGAAGACGACCGCCGGTTGCTTTGCTTAACTTGATGAGAGTATTTTCTACACTCCTCTGGAAGTTCTGACTGTCTCCAGGCTCAGGAATATCGTTGATAAGGTAAAGCAAGGCTGAGCTTTCGTAGTCAAATGGTGAACCCACGACGTATTCGTCGGCTTCATCCGCATATAAGCGCTCACGCAGATAATCAAAGCGATCATTGGTGGTCAGGGTTGCCGAGGTGAGAACAATGCTTGCTTTTTCGTGCCACAGGAATTCTTCCATTAATGGGCCAATTTGCAGCGGGGCGATCTGCAAAGCCAGGTAGCTGGAATTTGGCTGGATTTCAATCCAATAAACATACTCGTTAGAAGGTTTGCTGACCAGCGCGGAAATGCTGGCTTCAATTTCTGAGAAGCGCCGGTAAGACGTGCCTAGATTTGCATGGACGTCTTCAAGCTGTTCCGGAATGGAGTCGCCCATATCGCCTATGGTTTTGTAAATCTGGGAAAGCAGATTTAATAAATACTTTAGGGTCTCACCGGCCCCATCCCAGACGATCTCCACCTGTTCCCAGGAGGGAGTTGTACGAGTCGCAGGGAGAATTCGTTCTTGCTGCCCGTAGCCACTGATTGCCTGCCCCTCTCTCTGGTCCAATAAAAACTCCTGAACTCCAAGAAAAAATTGCTTAAAGTCATGCTCAAGACGAAATGCCAGATCTGTCGCACGCTGGACGGCCTGGTGAAATAGCGCGAAGTCTGATGGATTGGCTACGGCTTTCACTTCGAGGAGTAGTCTGCCCAGAACTCCACTGCTTGTTCCTCCTAATTCCCGCAGCAAACGAGTAATATCCCCTTGCGTGACATGGAAACTTAAAGCATTGGTTGTGGCTTCCTCGAGATGGTGCGCTTCATCTACGATCAGATAGTTATAGTCCGGCAGGATCCTGCTCCCGGCGGCGATGTCTGCCAACAGCAAGGCGTGGTTTACGATGATCAGATGGGCGTTTTGGGCGGTTTGGTGTGCCAGAAAAAAGGGGCAAGTTCCTTCCATGCGGCCGAGACAAGCTTCGGGTTTGCAGCCTTCATCCTCAGCAGAGAGGCGAAGCCATAAATCTCTTTCGACCGGGCCATTCAAATTGATTTCCGTGCGATCTCCACTGCCACCCTCCCAAAGCCATACCATAACCTTCGCTACCAATCGCATTTCTTCAGGCGTTTGAGGGCCGCGTTGCCTTAATTTATCAAGTTTGCGTGGGCAGAGATAGTTCGAGCGGCCTTTTAGCAGTGCTGCGCGCAAGTCCAAGCCAAGGGCTGCTTTCATATCGGGAATGTCTTTGTTGATCAGTTGATCCTGCAGGTTTATTGTGTTCGTGGAAATCACAACGCGGTGCTGATTTTGGATTGCCCAAAGCCCCGCTGGGACCAAATAGGCAAGAGATTTCCCCGTTCCTGTGCCGGCTTCAACCATCAGGTGCTGGGAGGTGGAAAAAGCATTTCCGACTGCCCGGAGCATATCTACTTGTTGCGGGCGGTGTTCATAGCTTTCAAAATAACGGGAGAAAGGCCCGCCAAATTCGAGAAGAGAAGCAGCCTCCTCAACATCCAGGGGGAGCGGGGGCTCCACTGGTGAGAGGGGGGGGCCGAGCTTTTGATCTTCTTTCACCTTGGGAACCAAATTCAACTTTCTGAGATGGGCATCTGGGTTGCGAATTTGTTCCCTGCTTGCATGGTCGAACACCCAAAAGCCCCCCCAATTGAGGGGTTCACTCAGACGAAGAATTTCTTCAACAAGACTGGGCGGCAATCCAAGCGCTTTTTCGTATAGCCTTAGGAAAACGGCGTGCGTTACGCGAGCGTCATCCAATGCTCGATGGGTGGCCGGGAGCAAAATGCCCAATTGTTGGCCGAGTGCATTCAGATTGTACCGGCTGGCTGAAGGCAATAAGACTGATGCGAGTTCGTAAGTATCCAAGACCTCATTGATGGAAAAAAGCTGATACTTTTGTAAGAACGATAAATCGAATTGCACGTTGTGGCCTAAAATCGGCAGGTCTCCAACGAATTCTGCGAAGTCATCCAGGACTGCGCGGATTGGAGGGGCATTTCGAACCATCTCGTTCGTGATCCCTGTCAATTGGGTAATAAATTGGGGGATTGCGCGGTTTGGGTTGATCAGTGTGGACCACTCTGCTTCAACCCGGCTGCCGTTGAAACGTACGGCGCCGATTTCAATGATCGAATCGCTCTCTTGGGAAAGGCCGGTTGTTTCCAAATCTAATGCCACCATTGATTGCATGGGTTCGATTATACCATTCGCATTACCATTACCTTTAAATCTTAAAAAAAGCCAAAAAGGTGGTGCGTAACGATCTCTCGTGATATAGTTAATTTGCATCGTAAATGTTCATTGAACTGTACATCGAGGATAGATGCTCATGAAGACTCGCATTTTGGTAATTGACGACGACCTGATTATTCGTCGTCTGTTTACTTTGTATTTACAAAAACGCGGCTTTCTCATTACGAGTGTTGCTTCTGTGGAAGAAGGATTGGAAGTTTTAAGAGACAGCCCGATTGACGTCATTACCTGCGATGTAATGATGCCGGGGAAGAATGGTTATGATTTTTTAAAAATCGTAAACTCCGACCCTCGGCTTTGCCAAATCCCTGTAATCATCTTGTCCGCCACCGGATTGCAAAATGAAGCAATCCTTTTGGAAGAGTTTAAAGCAACCAAAGTAGTTTCCAAGCCATGCATGCCGCAGGAACTGGAAGCTGTTATTTTGGAGTTAACAAAAGATAAATAGGAGAATAAAAAAAACCCGCCGTACGTTGATTGCACGGCGGGTTTTTGCTTTATGCGCCTTCTTTGGGAGGCGTATTTTGCTGTTTTAATAATTTCCTTTTAAGCCACCAACGACGCGCTGCTCGAATAATCAGCCAGCCAGGGATCCCAACCAGGATTCCAACCGGCAAACAAAAGATAACGATCCATATAACCGCATTCGCCAGGAATTTGAGAGTATCAATCAGAGCTTGAAGTGCATCTCTGGCAATACCTGCAGGCTGCCAACCGCCAATGGTAAGGGGTTTTACCGACTCTTGTGATTGTAAATAAACACGCAGGGCAGAAAGTTGTGAGGCTTCATCAAAGTATTTGATTTGACCTTTAATGACCTCTATCTGTTCCTGTACACGCGTTAGTTCAGAATAGACATTGAGGACATCTTCCGTCTTTGTTGCCGATTCCATAATTCTTTCAAGTTGGGCTTCTGCATTCTGTAAGTTTTTCAACCTTGATTGTAAGTCGGTGTATTCTTTTGTTACGTCCTGCCCGCTGACATTTTCTGAAAGAATGTCTTTAGAGGGATCGGATACCAGGTCTTTGATCGAATCCATGGCTTCTTCCAGCCTGTCTGCGGGAATTCTTACGGTTATATCAGCAACGGGGACCTCTATGCCTTCGTCTGTATTGGTTTTATAAACCTGAGAAGAGACGATAAACCCTCCCATTGTCTCTGCCATTAATCCAATGGAAGCCATTGAATCTGCGGGGTCTTTGACAACAATAGAGAGGTCAGCATTTTTTATAACGATTCTCTTGACGCTGTTTCCGCTTGCGGAGATGTCACTGAATGAAGTCCCTTCTTCCATGGATGCCATAGGCATGCTTGTTGTTTGCGGGGCTAACATTGGAACTTGTCCCCTGCTTTCTGCATAGTCCGGGTAGGGAGCAGATGCCTTGGGCGCACATCCTGCAATGAGCATGGCTGTAATGGGTAGAATTATTAATAGAAAAACAATGTTTTTTTTCATGCTCTCCTCCTTCAGAGATTTTCCTTGGCTATAAGACGATTCTTGAATTTAAAAGTTCCCTTACCAACCCTCTGCGAGTCTGTGCGCCTGTCGGAGCGGCAGGTTTTCAGAAAGAATGCGCGCTTGTACACTGCCAATGTCGTACTCAATCCTGTATGATTTCCAAGTTTTATGTTCGGGATTATAGATTGCATACGCGGCACGTTTATCGCGGTCCCTGGGCTGTCCGACAGAACCTGGATTAATGATCATTTTTGTTGTGAGAGAAATAACCTCTTCCGATTTTATTTTTCTCATAGTCTCTTTTTGCTTTTCTTCGGCCATGTAAAGAATGGGAACATGTGTATGACCTACAAAGCAAAGCGGTGTTTGAAAATAGGGGAAATTTATCGCAGCGGTTTGAATATCAAGCAGATATTCCCAGACCGGATTGCGCGGGCTGCCATGAACTAAAGTGACATTCTCTGCAATTACCCGCTCTGGCAGGCTTTTTAAAAACAGGATATTATCTTCAGAGATTCTAGATTGCACCCATTGTGAGGATAGCCGTGCCTCGCGATTAAAAAAAAGTGTGTCAATCCAGCCAATTGCTGCTGCATCGTGGTTTCCCATCAAGCAAGTCAACCTGGGTGTGGAACGAATGAGGTCAATGCATTCATTCGGATCTGGCCCGTACCCGACGAGGTCGCCAAGGCACCAGGTGGCATCTACATTACCTGCGGCTTCCAGCACAGCTTGTAAGGCGGTGAAATTTGCATGAATATCGGAAATTATCAAGATGCGCGTCATTGTTTATTGAATCTTTCGCAGTGCAATAGTTATGGCAGATGAACTCTCATTTCCCAAACGCCTGGTGCGGTTGTGCTGAATGTAGAGCTGTTCCCGGCGAGGATGATCCAAGTATTTCCGGGCTTTAGCAGCATGGGCAAACCTGAACGATTGTAAAACTGAAGCGGCTGATCATGGGCTGGAACACGCCAAGTCCCATCCATATAAATTCCATCCCTAAAAAATAGCGCGCGTTGACCTTGTTGATTATCCCATACTTTAATGTTATGAAGGGTTGGATTATACTCGACATATTCGGTGAATAAAATGATCACATTTGCCGCGCTTACTTGGTTGCCTGTCAGGCGGTCTGTCAAGGGGATCATATTTGCAGCATCGCCTTTGTTATCTATCCACCGATTGTATCGCTTGAGATCGGGATTGTACCGCCACTCCCCCCGGTTGAAGGGGGCATATTGTACTGCGATTTGAAGTGCATAGTCGCCTTGCTCGGGTGGGTCAGGGTTAAAAAACATGCCATATAGCGCCTGCCGCTTTTCTTCTATTCCCAGCTTCCTTGAATACTGGGTGAGTTCAAATGTATTTCCATACACACCCGGGTTTGAATGGGTATCTGCTCCACATATTATCGGGCAGCCAATTTCCAAGTGAGAAATTGCCTTATCTCCCAATTCCCGTATTAAAATTTTATCGACGCGCGGGTCGGCGCTACCATAGGCCAAAATACCGTGATACATGCTGACAAGCTGGGAGTCGACCATCCTGCCGGAGCGGATCGGCCCGGCCTGAGGAACATCTTGACCGTAAAAAACAGCCAGGAAGCGATTGGTGCCTTCACCAATATAATAATCAAAAACCAGGTCTGCAAAGGAAAGGCCGGATTGCGGACGGACGTTCAGAGAATTGGAAACTTTTACCATTACCGGTCGCCTATCCAAGCGCCAAAGTTCACCTACAGGGAGTCCGGTCAGAGGATTAATTTCGGAGCTGGTATCTTCAAGACCAATGAGGGACTGTGGGAAAGAGTCGGAAGGATTCAGAGGTGTTGCATAAGCTGTGGGGGTGGAAAACTCCTCCACTGAAGTTGAGAGGATGGTTGGAGGAGCAAGTTCTGTAATTTTAGGAGATGTGGTCTGATCCGCTGGAGTTGTCGAATGTATATCTTGCTCTATCGCATTCAATGGGCTGCTGCCTTCCTGAGGTGGTTTTCCAGCCTGACAACCAACCAATAAAAACAGAAGGAGTGCAGCGCCAACCCAAAGTCCCTTGCCTATAGCCACGCAATCACCTGTGCAATAATATGTTCAGCCACTTCGCTTTTTGGCATATTTGCAAGCTTTTTCTGGCTACCATCTGGATAGAGGAAAGTGACCTGGTTTGTATCAACTTCAAACCCTGCATTTGGCGCGCTGATATCGTTTGCGATCATCAGATCCACCCCCTTTTCTGCCAGTTTTTTGGCGGCATTCTCAAGAGTGTTCTGACTCTCTGCTGCAAAACCGACGACCTTTCCAGGGAACCCAGTGCGTTTCCGCTTTTCCTGGACTGTTTTTAAGATATCTGCGGTAGGTTCCAACGGAATGGCTTTTAACCCCTGCTCTTTCTTTATCTTCTGCCCGGCAGTATCTGAAGGGCGAAAATCGGCAACAGCAGCCACCATAATGAGTGTATCCGCGGTTTCGGTTTCATCCAGAACAGCTTGCAGCATTTCTGCGGCAGTGCGCACTCTTGTCAGGCGGGCGCCCACAGGAACGGGAGACTGAGTAGCGGCAGAAATAAGAACTACCTCAGCGCCAGCGTCTAAGGCCGCCTGTGCCAGTGCAATCCCTTGCTTTCCGGAAGATCGATTCGTAATTATGCGGACAGGGTCAATTGGTTCCTGGGTGCCTCCGGCAGTCACCACAATCTTCTTCCCCATAAGCGGTCCACCCGCGGAAAGGGTCCAACGGGCTTGATTGCATATTTCTTGCGGTTCCGACATTCTGCCAACTCCCACCAGGCCGGATGCCAGATGGCCGGCTGCAGGACCTATAAAATACGCGCCTCTCTTTTGGAGGACAGCGATATTGTCGCTGGTTGCGGGATGTTGGTACATCCCTGCGTCCATGGCCGGGGCAATGAGGAGCGGGCAAGTAGCGGCCAGTACAGTGACCGTCAGAAGATTATCGGAGATTCCGTGCGCCAGTTTTGCAATGGTATTGGCAGATGCCGGTGCAATCAGGATCATGTCTGCTGCCCGTCCCAGGCCAACATGGGTAACGTGACCTTCCCCTGCCCACAGATCAGCATCCGTATAGGCTTTTCTTCCAGTGACGGATTGGAATGTTAAAGGGGTGATAAACTGGAGGGCACTGGTGGTTAATATGACCTCAACAATTGCGCCTTCCTGATGGAGCTTTGAAGCTAAGTCGGCGGCTTTATAAGCGGCAATGCTTCCCGTCACGCCTAAAAGGATGTTTTTACCTCTCAACGGGTTAGGCATGTTTAATGATTCATTTCCCAAATGATGCGGAGCCCATCCAGGGTCAACCAGGGCGCTAATATTTCGATAACGGTGGTTTCATTGGCCACAGTTTCAGCCAGGCCGCCTGTGGCAATAACCTTCATGTGAGGATGCAACTCGGAACGAAATCGGGCAACCATGCCCTCTACCATCGCAACATATCCGAACAGCAAACCAGATTGTATTGCATGCACTGTATTACGTCCAATTGTAGAGGGAGGTCTTTGAAAATCTACGCGCGGGAGCTTGGCGGTGTGTTGTACAAGCGCCTCCGCGGCAATCCCTATCCCGGGGGCAATTGCTCCCCCAAGATATTGACCGTATTCATCCAGAGCGTCAAAGGTAGTTGCGGTTCCAAAATCAACCACACAAGCAGGACCGCCATAAAGTTGTTTTACTGCCACGGCGTCTACAATACGATCTGCGCCGACTGCTGCCGGGTCTTCATAGAGAATATTCACCCCTGTTTTGACAGTATGGTCAACGACGAAAACAGGTTGTCCAAGGTATTGTTGACAGGCCTGCAGAATCTTGCCGGTTAACGGCGGAGTTACAGAAGCCAGACACACCCCTTCAAGTTGATTTAGACCACACTTGCTATTTTCAAGCAACCCCAGGATTTGCAAGCCATATTCATCGGGCATACGGTTGTGGTCTGTGGCAAGCCTCCAGCGAGCACCCAAAGTTTGATTCTCATACAGTCCCAAGGTGATGTTTGTATTTCCGATGTCAATTGTCAGGAGCATCCTACCCATCCATTCAAGTCAGTCTTGGAGCCAGCATTCGCGCTTTTTCAATGATCTCAGCAATACGGTCGTAACGATTAAAAGCAGGCATCAGATAAACACCTTGGGCGTATGATTTTGTTTCCTCTATTAATTCTAGTGTAATTTCCACACCAGTTTCCGCGCCATTCTCACCAGAAGAGGCCATTCTTTCGATAAGACTCTCCGGAACTGTGATTCCTGGTACTTCCTGATTGAGGAAGTTGGCGTGCCGGGAACTGGCTAATGGAAGGGCGCCGACAATCAGCGGTGTAGCAAGATGCCCGTATGCCTCCTGATACAAATCCAGAAAAGCGTTTACCGGTTTTGGATCATAGACCGGCTGTGTCAGGATAAAATCTGCACCCGCCTCAATTTTTTTCTTTAAAGTTTTAATTTCTTTGAGAGGATCGGGAGGGAGAAGGTTTAGTGCGCAGCCAACTAAAAAAGTGGTCGGCTGACCAATATTTACGCCGGCATGGTCAACACCTGCGTTGAAACCTTGTTTGATTAATTTAATCAAACCGGAAGGAACCAGATCATAATCGTCCATTGCATCGGGGTAATCTCCAATTGCTGTTGGATCACCCATGACAACAAAAACGTTTCTGACGCCCAAGGCATAAGAAGCCAAAAGGTCGCCCTGCACTCTGATCAAACTGCGGCCGCGGGTTGGAAAATGGAGGACAGTTTCGATACCGACCTTTTTCTGGACCAAATTACATACGGCCCATGGGCTCATGCGCATACGCGCCATCGGGCTGTCAGCGACATTAATCGCATCTGCACCAGATTCCGCGAGCAGACTGGCGCCCGCCAGCAGTTTGTGTGCTGACAGGCCCCGCGGTGGAGACATTTCTACAGCAATAATATACCTGCCACTGGCCAATTTTTTAGAAAGCTCTGTTGGCTGATCGGCTGGGGACAATTCTTCCCCCTCATCTGTGGAAATTGTAAAATTATTGCTTGCATTGAGATTGGACACAGATTGCAATGTACGAGACATGGCGCGAATATGGTCAGGGGTTGTTCCACAACAACCTCCAATCACACAAGCACCTGCCTGCCAGAATGCCAGAGCATATTCGCCAAAATACTCGGGAGCGGCACGGTACATAATCCGGTCACCCATTTGTTCAGGCCAGCCAGCGTTTGGCATGACTGAAAAGCGACCTTGAGGAACCGCCTGGCGCATTTGTTTTAAAATCCGGAGGATCTGGTTGGGGCCACCGGAGCAATTTGCGCCGATTACATCTGCGCCTTCTTCCGCTATCCCTAGGGCCACTTGGGATGGACTATCTCCCAACAGTGTACGATCATCCCGGGTAAACGTCATGGCAGCGATCACCGGCAGGTGCGGGGCAACTGCTCGGGCAGCTTGAATCGCGCAGCGTACTTCATAAAGATCGGTCATGGTTTCAATAATGATTAAATCAACTCCGGCATTTACGAGTGCTTCTATTTGCTCGGAGAATGCCTCGGTCGCTTCTTCGATTTGCACCCTGCCGAAGGGTGCCAGGCGAACTCCCAAGGGACCAACATCCCCGGCAATTAATACCGGTTTAAAGGATGCCATAACCACCCGCTTTGCCAATTCAACACCTGCGGTGTTAATTTCTATTAACCTCTCTTCCAGGCCATGGCGGGCAAGTTTATAGCGATTTGCGCTGAAGGTGTTGGTTTGAATTACCTGAGCGCCGGCTTCAATATATTCGCGGTGTATTTCTGCTATCAGAGCTGGTTGGGTGAAGTTTAATTCGTCGAAACATTCATCAAAACCCACGCCGCGCTGATAAAGAATTGTGCCCATCGCGCCATCGAATAATACCGGCCGGTCGGAGTTGGTCAGATTTAGGAATGGGTTTTGGGTTTTTTCCATATCGTTTTTATTTCAAAAGCTGGTCAATGCGATTTTCACCAGTATTATAATATTTTGCTTGGGGATGATGCAGGATGATCGCTGCTGTAGATTGCTCTGGAATGAGTTGGCAAGCTGAGGTCAATTGCATGCCCAATTCTTTTTCTGCGGGCAATAATTGGAAAACCAGTTTATGGTCTTCAAGGTCTGGAATGGCCGGGTAGCCCCATGAGTAGCGCTTACCCTGCTCCTCTGCCAATCCCAGTTCGCGCCGGATATGCCGGTGAAGGTATTCTGCCGTAGCTTCAGCGGTTTGAACAGCCAACCCGTGCAGGAAATATGCTTCGCTGTAGTTGCCTTCAGCTTGAAGTTTCTCGACAAGCTCTGCAGCGGTGCTGCCGACGGTGACTACTTGGAAAGTGACAACGTCAAATTTGCCGCTTTCGGCATCGGAAAAATAATCCGCAAGGCATAACATTTCACCACTGTTTTGGCGGGGAAAAGACATCCGCGCCATTTCTACGGATGAATCACCATTAAAGCTGGCTGGATCGTAAATAATCAAATCGTTGCCTTGTGCCTGGGCTGGAAAATAGCCATACACACCCTGGGGTTTAAGCCATTGGTGGTGGATAGCTTGTTGCTGCATCTCTTCCAGTCTGTGTTCAAAATCGTGTCGCAGCCTTTCCCATGCTTCACCGTGTGTGTTCTTCCCGCCCCAAGACAAGCGAAACAATTCGTTCAGAGGAAGAAATTGAAAGACAATCTCCAAAGGCATTTGACGAACAACCTTGACGCCCCATGCCGGAGGGGCGGGGATAGTCTCAGCCGGCGGGACGTTTGAACGCGCCCCAGTTGTCTGAACATTTTCCTCGGAGGTGGAGGAGCGACTGAGTTCAAGCTCGGCCTCCTTTTTTATCTGCTCCAAGAATCCCCGGCTGGCGGAATCATCCATTAAAGTTTCGATGGTTTCCAGCCCTTCGAAGGCATCTTTGCAGTAAAAAACACCGGGTTCATAGAATTCCCCAGTCTCTGTCCGCAGAATTCGCCTGCCAAAACGTTTGTTAATAGCGGCTCCTCCGATTAATACAGGCAGCTCGATTCTTCTGCGATGCAATTCATTGACGATTAAAGGCATCTGTTTGCTTGTGCTAACCAGCAAGGCGCTTAATCCAATGGCGTCTGCTTTTACATCCACTGCCTGTGCCAGAATTGTTTCCGCAGGGACTTGTTTCCCCAAGTCAATCACGTTGTAACCGTTGTTGGAGAGAATGGTTTTTACGAGGTTTTTGCCAATATCGTGCACGTCTCCATATACTGTGGCGAGAACGATCGTGCCCTTAGATATGCCTTCCTGGCGTTCCAGGTATTTCTCTACATGTGAGACAGCTCTTTTCATCACTTCTGCAGATTGCAACACGAACGGCAAAATCAGCTCTCCGCTACCAAATTTGTCGCCAACTTCTTTCATTGCGGGCAGGAGAACCTCATTAAGAACTTTGATGGCGGCATTGTGCTTACTTAAATCGGTGCTTTGATCAATGATCTCGTCAATGTCTTTTTCAATATTTTCTTTTTGCCGGTGGACGATCCGCCAGTGGACTCTCTCGGGGGCGCTTGCGGAGGAAAGAATAATTTGTGCTTCAGAGGCTTTTTCCTTAAGATTATTTCCTGTTTTCTCGAAATGCTCGATAAAATTTTGGAGGCTGTCTTCCCGGCGGTTGTAGATCAAATCCTCTGCCAGTATTCTTTCGTTCTCCGGTATATCGAGGTAGGGGGTAATTTGCGCGGGGTTGACAATAGCCATATCCAGCCCTGCCTGAACTGCGTGGAAAAGCATGGCGCTGTTCAAGACGCTGCGTGCCGCCGGTGAGAGGCCAAAAGATACATTGCTCACTCCGAGGGAGGTGAGCACACCGGGGAGCTCCTGTTTGATTAGAGAGATTCCGTCCAAAGTCTCTTGGGCAGATTGATTGAATTCGGAGTCTCCTGTTGCCAATGTGAACGTCAGAGCATCGAAAACCAAGTCGTGAGGTTTTAGGCCATGGTCCAGAACGGCAATGTCGAAAATCCTTTTGGCAATTTCCAGCTTTCTTGCAGCAGTTTTTGCCATCCCCTGTTCGTCAATTGTTAATACAATCACGGCCGCATTGTATTTCTTTGCAAGGCTTAATATCCTGTCAGTTTTTCCCCGGCCGCTTTCCAAATTGGTGGAGTTTAAGAGGCAGCGCCCGGGTGCATATTTCAATGCAACCTCCATGACCTCTGGCTCGGTGCTATCAATGACAAATGGGGTGGAAACTACAGGCGACAGAGTTTTAATTACTTTGCGCATAGTCTCAGCCTCATCGGCTCTTTCGGTCAATGCGACGCAGATATCCAGCCCGTGGGCGCCGTTTTCCACCTGGTGCCGCGCGATTTCAAGGATATTGTCGTAATCTTCTGCGAGGATCATTTCCTTGAACTTTCGACTTCCTTGTGTGTTCAGTCTTTCACCGATTAGAAAGGGGGGTGGCTGCTGAATCATGGCTGCGGATAGAGTCGCGGAAGCCAGGCGTGGGGAGGAAGATGGGGGACGATTGTTCGGTGGGATGTTTTTTAATCCCTCCACAAGGCATTTCAAGTGCGCGGGGGTTGTGCCGCAGCATCCACCCACAATGTTGATGTTGTATTTTGTTACATACTCTATCAGTGTTTGAGCACATGGTTCTGGCTCAAGCGGGTATACAGCCTGTCCGTCCACATTCAATGGGAGGCCGGCATTTGGAATACAAGAAATTGGAAGAGTGGATTGTTCTCCCAAAAATTGAATAGGTTGGCGCATGTAATCCGGGCCGGTCGAACAGTTTAGACCAAGTGCGGAGATTGGAAAGCCCTCCAAAATTGCAAGTATTGCACCGACATCCGTCCCTAATAACATCCGTCCGGTGGTGTCCAAAGTTACCTGGGCCTGAATGGGTAGAGTGACCTGGTTTTCTTCAAAGGCTTGCAGAATACCTTGGATGGCTGCTTTGACTTCCAGAATATCCTGTGAGGTTTCAATCAGAATTAAATCTACGCCGCCCTGTATTAAGCCGGCGGCTTGTTCGCGAAACACTTCTGTCAATTGATCGAAAGTGATATTGGATAGTTCCGGATCGTTCATCGAAATAAGTTTTCCGGTAGGGCCGATGGAGCCGGCCACAAGACGTTCCTGTCCGGTCTTCTGGGTGTACTCATCAGCCAACTGGCGGGCAAGTTGCGCGGCTTTCCGGTTAATCTCCAGCACTTTATCCTCGAGCCCATATTCTGCCAGGGTGATATGATTTGCCCGGAAGGTATTTGTTTCAAGTACATCTACGCCTACTTCCAGGAAGGAACGATGTACGGTTTCAACCGCTTGCGGGTAACTCAGTATTAGATAATCGTTGCACCCGTTTGTTTTTTCTCCACCGAATTCCTGTGCGGTTAACGTCAGGCTTTGTAGGCTGGTGCCCATGGCGCCATCAAAGACGACGATTTTTTTCTTGATTATTTCAAGATATTTCGAATTTATAAAAACTTGATTCTCCACTGCAACCTCACTTGCCATTTCCATCACTTATTAATAAAAAAGCCCCTCGGAATGTGAGAGGCAAACTGTACATAAACTCTCATCTTCCAGAAATTCTGCATCAAGCAGGTTCTGCCGGAATTGGCACCAGCTTTTCGCGGTGGTTGCCGAGGTTTCAAAGGGCCGTTCCCTCCACCTCTCTTGATGAGCAGGTAAGACTTGTGCTTACCCTGATCAATTTTGACGTATTGTAACATAAAGGCTAAAGCAGGTCAATTTGCCGTGTGATATAATCAAAAAAGTCCATTATTTAAGGAGTTTAATCGTTTGCCGCCGCTGCGCAAATTTGCTTGGACAGGTTTCCTCCTTGCCTTGATCGGATGGGGCGGAGTCTTCGCCGTTATCTTTTTGATGCTGCCAACGCTTGGGCCGCGCTGGCTGTTTTACTTTCTCCTTACAATGGCTTTGGTCGGTACCGTCCTCCCTTTAATTGCTTACTTGCACAAACGCTTTCCCAGCGAAACGCCAGCATCGGGCGGAGTAATCTTGCGGCAGGCGATCTGGATTGGGATTTATGGAGATTTAATAGTTTGGCTGCTTCCTGGAGAGGTTTTAAATTTCGCGCTGGCTTTGTTTTTGGCGGCGGGATTTGGATTGGTTGAATTTTTAATAAGGTTAAGGGAACGAAGCCAGTGGCAACCCAGAGACCTTCAGGATGAATGAGCTTTCTTCCTTACCGTCCATTGAACAATTATTGCAAACGCGAACAGCGGCAGAACTCATCGCCGCTTTTGGCCGCCCACTCACACTGGATGCCATCCGATCAGTATTGAGCAATATACGCTCAAATTATCAGGAACAAGGCACAATCCCTCTACGAGGAGCTATCCTTGAACTGGCGCATGAACAGCTTAAAGACTGGGCGTCCCTAACACTCCTGCCTATTATTAATGCCACTGGTGTGGTTTTACATACCAACCTTGGGCGCGCCCCCTTGAGCAAGGCTGCGTTGCAGGCTATTGCCAGTGTGAGCGGCAGTTATTCCACTCTGGAATATGATCTGGATCGTGGAAATCGAGGCTCAAGGAGTGTTCACGCTGAAGCGCTCATAAAGCGTATTACCGGAGCTGAAGCCGGCTTTGTTGTCAATAACAACGCGGGAGCTATTTTGCTTATTCTTTCCGCACTAGCAAGGCATAAGAAAGTGATTATTTCCCGTACGCAGCTTGTGGAAATTGGCGATGGGTTTCGGATACCGGAAGTAATGAGGCAATCGGGCGCAAAATTGGTAGAGGTGGGGGCTACGAACCGGGTGAACCTGGTGGATTACAAGGAAGCCTTACAAAACCAAGCTGCTTTGGTTTTGCACGCGCATCAATCGAATTTTAAAATCATCGGTTTCACCAGCGAACCTCCCATCAGTGAGATTATCTTGATGGCCCATGCGCATAAGACCTGGTTTGTGGATGATCTGGGTTCCGGAGCTTTGCTCGATACGGCGCGTTTTGGTCTATCCCACGAACCAAGTATACAAGAGTCATTGGCGGCTGGGGCAGATTTGGTCTGTTTTTCTGGTGATAAGTTGGTTGGGGGGCCGCAGGCTGGCATTCTCGCGGGACGTGCAGATTTGATTGCAAAGATCAAAAGGCACCCAATCGCCAGGACTGTGAGGGCTGATAAATTATGCCTGGCTGCACTTTCGGCGACCTTAATGCATTACTTAAAAGATGAGGCGGAACGAGAGATCCCTATCTGGCAAATGATTGCCAAGACTCCCCGGGAAATTGAAATTCATGCCCGGCACTGGCAAGAAAATCTGGGAGTTGGCGAAATCATACCGGGTTTTTCGACGGTAGGCGGGGGGAGTTTACCGGGCGATACATTATCAACTTACCTGCTGGCATTAAAAGTTCAGCAGCCAAACCGTTTTTTGAAGCGCCTGCGTTTGGCAAACCCTCCGATTATCGCTCGGGTGCAGGATGACCGCGTGGTGCTGGATCCACGCACGCTCTTGCCAGATCAAGATGGGGCGTTTCTGGTGGGTGTAAAAAATGCCTTAAAGGGCATCGCATAAAACGTATTGAGGATTCTCGGATATGAAAAAAGAGCTAGATTCATTGATGCAGGAATATGAGATGGATGCACTCCTTGTTACCGGAGCGGGAGATCACAATTCCGCAATGGTATATTTTACAGGTGGAGCGCACCTTACTCAGGCCGATCTTATTAAGCCTCGCGGCCAAACCGCTGTGCTGTTCCATGGCTCTATGGAGCGCGATGAAGCCGCGAAAACCGGCTTAAATACCCGCAGCTATTTGGATTATCCGGTGAAGGATTTTATCAAAGAAGCAGATGGGGAACCCTCTTTAGCCATGGCGTTCCGCTACCGAAAAATGCTTCGAGATACAGGCATAACCTCTGGACGGATTGCCCTTTATGGAAAAATTGATTTGGGAAAAGGCTATGGATTTTTCTCGAAGTTACAAGAAATCATGCCGGAAATCACCCTGATTGGCTATCAGGAGAACGATTTATTGTTGCGCGCGATGCTGACGAAAGATGATATGGAATTGGAAAGAATTCGCAAAATGGGGGAGATTACCACAAAGGTGGTTGGTATGACTGCGGACTTTTTGTCTAATTTGGAATCAAAGGATGATTTTTTAGTGGACAGCACAGGTGCCCCGGTGACAATTGGTGCTGTCAGGCGACGCATTAACCTTTGGCTGGCTGAGAATGGCGCCGAAAATCCAGAAGGAACGATATTCGCAATGGGGCGTGATGCCGGATTCCCGCATAGCAGCGGGAATGATCTGGATTTTCTCCGATTGGGACAACCGATTGTCTTCGATATTTTTCCATGCGAAGAAGGCGGTGGTTATTACTATGACATGACCCGGACCTGGTGCTTGGGTTATGCCCCGGATTCTGTTTTGAAGGTGTATGAAGAGGTAAAGATGGTATACGATCAAATTGTTTCTGAACTTCGAACAGGTGCACGTTTTTCGAATTACCAACAGAGAACCTGTGAGTTGTTTGAGGCGCTAGGGCACCCTTCGGTAATGAGCGATCCAAAGACCGAGGTGGGCTATACCCATTCGATTGGGCATGGAGTGGGCTTAAATATTCATGAACGACCTTCAAGCGGGCTGAACAGCAACGAGGCGGATATCCTTGCCCCGGGTTCTGTGATTACGATTGAACCCGGCCTTTATTATCCTGACCAGGGCATTGGAATTCGGTTGGAGAATACGCTGGCCGTTGAAGAAAAGAACTTCCGTGTTCTGGCAGATTATCCTATGGACCTGGTTATACCCGTTCGATATCAAAGGTGATGGAACCAATGGGCGAAGATGTACTCTACCCTCCCGCTCGAATTTTGGGAATTGAAAGCTCGTGCGATGAAACTGCTGCCGCGGTTGTAGAAAATGGGCGTGTGCAGTTGGCGAGTGTGATCGCTTCTCAAATTGATTTGCATGCCCAGTATGGCGGCGTGTTCCCCGAAGTGGCTTCCCGGCAACATATTCTGTCTATTTATCCGGTTGTTGAGCAGGCGCTTTATCAGGCTCATCTTACCTTAAATGACGTAGATGCCATAGCCGTAACTCGCGGACCGGGTCTGGCGGGGTCATTGGTGGTAGGGATGAATATGGCAAAAGGGCTTTCTTTGGCAGCCGATTTGCCGCTTATAGGGGTGAACCATCTGGAGGGGCATATTTATTCCGCCTGGGTTTATCCTGGTGATTTTACAGAACCTCCACCGGAACCGAAATTCCCATTGCTGGCGCTTTTGGTTTCGGGGGGGCATACAGAACTGAACCTTGTGCATGGACATTTGAATTACCAGCGCCTGGGAGGCACACTGGATGATGCTGTTGGTGAGGCCTTTGATAAAGTCGCACGCCTTTTGAACCTTTCTTATCCTGGCGGACCGGCAATTCAACAGGCTGCGCTGGAGGGTAATGCGGAAGCTTTTAATTTTCCTCGAGCGCGGCTCGAAGGTACCTGGAATTTCTCGTTCAGTGGCTTAAAAACAGCCGTCCTCCGGGTGGTGCGGGAATTTGAAGAGAGGAAAAAGCCTTTACCAACGGAAGACCTGGCGGCTAGCTTTCAAGCTGCGGTGGTTGATACCTTAACTACAAAAACATTGCAGGCTGCCAGGACTTTTGCTGTGGAAAATATTCTCGTAGCGGGGGGTGTTTCGGCGAACCGGGCACTGAGAACTTCTTTTCTCTCTCAATCGGAATTTAATGTCAACATTCCTTCGTTAACGTATTGCACAGATAACGCGGTGATGATTGCCTCGGCTGGTTATTTCCGTTACGTTGGGGGGCAACGAGATTCGTTAGACCTGGACGTCCTTCCCAATTGGCCGCTTTCCTGAATCCCATGGATTGGAGTTTGTAACTTTGAGATCTTTTTCACATTGGAGCCCGCGATACTTACTTAACCGAAGTATCGAAAAGATCTACCGGTTTTCCAACCCGAATTTACCTTGGCTGACCCCTCAAGCGAACTCAATCCTTGCGACCTGGCTTCTGCCGCAAGATCGAGGTTTGGAGTTTGGTTCGGGGCGCAGCACGCTCTGGTTTTGCCAAAGAATCGCCTGCCTTTTCAGTGTGGAGCACGACGCGGAATGGTACAAGATTGTAACGGAAAAGCTTGGAGCGCTCAAAATTGATAACGTTGCTTACCACCTAGTCTCAAAGGATGAGAAGGGAATTGCCCACCCGGCGTATGTGGAGGTTGCCGAGCATCTCGAGGAAGAGAGTCTGGATTTTGTGTTGGTGGATGGAATTTTTCGGGACGATTGCACTGCTTTAGCCATGCGCAAATTGCGCCCGGGCGGTTTGTTGGTCATTGACAACGCTAACCATTACCTTCCTAGTAACTCGATCTCCCCAAATTCTATTCCGCTCGAGCATACGCCTGCATCGCCAGTTTGGGCGAGTGTTTATATGACTCTGAAAACCTGGCGTTTAATCTGGACAGGCAATGGTGTCAGCGACACAGCATTCTTTTTTAAGCCATGAAATTCCTGGCCTTTACGTCTAATTTGTAACTATTTATCAACCCGTGAATCTAAATGATGAGCGAAATTAAAACACACGTGGATGAACCATCGCTGGAATTATTGAGAAATGGTGACAAAGCAGAGTTTGCTAAACTGGTTGATATGTATTCTGGCAAGATCTACCGCCTTGTTCTTCGAATATTGGGGAACCAACGGGATGCGGAAGATGTACTTCAAGAGACTTTTCTCAATGCCTACCGCTCTATTGCCCGATTTGAGGGTCGTTCCAGCATTTCCACCTGGTTATATCGGATTGCGACGAATGAAGCTTTGATGGCTATCCGTAAGCAGAAACCTCAGGTCTCTCTTGATGTGGAGGGGGAGAACGATCGCGGGGATGCAATCAATAAACCATACCACTTTGCAGATTGGTGCTGCTTGCCGGAAAATGATTTGCAATCTGCTGAGGTGAAGTCGCAGATGAGAGATGCAATCCAACGTCTATCGCCAGCCCTGCAAACCGTTTTTATATTGCGGGATATCGAGGGATTTTCGGTTAAAAAAACCGCAGAGATTTTGGAGACCAACGAGGGTGTGGTAAAAACGAGATTGCTGCGTGCCCGACTGCGGTTGAGAGAAGATCTTTCGGAATATTTCGGGAAAAACCTTGGAGAAGTTTCATGATGATAAAACACTTAAATTGTCATGACTTGCTATCCAGCCTTTCAGATTATATTGATGGGGACCTGAACGCTGATCTGTGCAAAGAATTGGAGCAGCATCTCTATGAATGCCCGAACTGTCGGATTGTAGTAGATACGCTGAAAAAGACAGTGGAACTTTATCAGCATGAAGAGGAAGATGCAACCCTGCCGGATGATGTGCGGATGCGTTTATTTTACCGCCTGAATTTGCAGAATTTTCTGAAACACGATTAAATAGCTTTGTAACCTTTGGGGAAAGAACAGCATTTAACTCGCTTGTGTTATATTGATAAATGTGATATAGAATAGGTGATTGGAGAAACTATGGGAAAACTCCTGGACGAACAAACTGCTCAACGGGTGAAGAAAGTTTTTGAAGCACTAAACCACGAGGTTGCACTTCTTCTTTTTGGCAGTGAGTCTCAAAATTGTATGTACTGCGAGGATGTCAAACAGTTGGTCGGTGAGGTCACTTCCCTTTCTGACAAGCTTCACCTGGAATATTACGACCTGGAAAAACACCCTGAAGAAGCCAGGAAATATCATGTGGAAAATGCACCGAGTTTTGTTGTGGCGGCATATCACAATGGAGAAATTACAGATTACGGAATCCGATATCTTGGTATCCCCGCGGGACATGAGTTCACATCTTTGATACGCGATATCCTTATGGTATCATCGGGCGATTCTGGGTTGCAGCCTGAAACACGCGAATTTCTAGCGGGTGTAAAAACGCCGTTACTTTTACAGGTTTTTGTAACCCCAACATGCCCTTACTGCCCGCAGGCGGTTACGCTTGCTCATCAAATCGCGATGGGCAGCCCTTGGATTGAGGCGGAGATGGTTGAGGCAATGGAATTTCCCGAACTCTCGGCCAAGTATGGTGTTAGCGGGGTTCCGCATACAGTAATCAATGGGGGAGATGCTGAATTGGTTGGGGCTGCGCCTGAACAGCACCTTGTAGAGAAAATTCGGGAGGCCATCAATTTAAAAGGAGAGAAGAATTAGCATGGAAGCAAAAGCTACCTGGGTTAGCAAGATGAGTTTTGAGGGAACTGTAGAGAGCGGATTCAAGTTGCCGCTAGGGGCGAGTAAGCTTGTAGGGGGGGATGAAGACGGATTTCGTCCGATGGAACTACTGTTGATCGGATTGGCGGGGTGCACAGGGATGGACGTAATCTCCATCCTTACGAAAAAGCGCCAGGATGTGACTGCTTTTGAGGTCAAAGTGGATGCGGAGCGGGCGGAGGATCGTCCCAAGGTATTTACAAAGATCGTGGTGGAATACATCCTCACCGGACATATGCTTGACCCCGAAGCTGTTGATCGTGCGATTGAGCTTTCGGCAACCAAGTACTGTTCGGCGCATGCAATGTTGGGGAAAACTGCTTCAATAGAAATCAAAAAAACAATTTTAAAAGCTTAATATTCCCGAGAAGCTTATTGAGAGATCTTCAAACCACCGGATTGGATTTGGCTGGCCCGGTCTGAGCAGACACAAGCATGAATGCTGTGACTGAACCGCGTCATCGTGCCCTCATAAGGAGTGTTTCCGCTTGCAGCAATCCATCCTTCCAGATTGAAAGCCAATGGCCCTGATGCCGTGATCCATTCTCCGTTGTATTTTCTGGCAATGTGAACATGCGTCCCGGTAGAGATGCCGCCTTCACATGAAGGATGCCCGATCGGGTCGCCTGCTTTCAACCTGGCACCTACCGGAGGAATGCTCTCTGTGGATAAATGGAGATGAAAGAGCACCCAGCCGGTGCGTTCATTGCCATCCCCGTCCAGATCAAGTTCTGCAATCGCGGTAGACTTACGAGCAATTACCCCATTAGCAACGGCAGTTGCCCATTCTTCTGTTGCATTACAGCCCCCCACAACGGCCGGCGGCGCGAAATCCAGGGCGGAAAATGGTTCGCCGGTCCCCCAACCAGTGTGCGGTCCGCCCGTAAATGCCCAGGATTTCCCTAGTTCGAAAGGAAAATTCATGGCAGGCTGTTTAAGGTTTCCCGGTATATGGGGTGGAATATCTTCCGGCATGACGCCAAACAGGGACTCATAAACCGCTTTGAATCCCTGGCTGTGAATCGTTTGCTGGTATTGATCGCCGGACATGGTCTGTGCGAAATAGTGATGCAAAGCGACAGTTGCTGCGTTCTGCCAGGGATCGAGGCGTTCCAATGAGCCGTCGGCCAGTTCAAAGGAGGTTAATTTTCCTGTTCTCCAGCCGTAATAGCCATTGTTAAGGATATTGGCTGCCCAAGTGAGCTGACGATAGAGCCCCTGGTGGGCATAATGCTGGTATCCGAGCGGATACTCCTCCCCTGCTTTGGTAGAGTCCAGACTGCTCAGCGCCCCGGTTTGAAATTCGACCAATGCCAGGAGCACACGCGGGCTGATGCTGAAGTTGCTTGCCAGGTGGTTAATCAGCGCTCCGCCTTTTAGGGTGCCCGCGGAGGTGTAAAATTCGTAATTTTTGAACCATCCAGGGCTTTTCAGGACGAAGGCAACCGCGTCAAAATCGGATTGCGCTGGCCCGTTCACAAAGAGGCTGTCCGGCAGAATCTGGTAGGGGCTGCCCCATAAAGCCTGGTAATAAATCGGAATGTTCATTGGAAGGCCAGGCGGGAGGGTGGTTACATCTGCCGGGATAATTGGGTTTGCTTTAAAAATTTCCTTTTCGGTCGTATTGAAATGTGCGGCAAGGGCGGGAATGGTATCCCCGGGTTGGGCTTCATACGTAACCAACTCACCTGGCTGATAAATGGGCCGGGTGGGAAGCGGGGTGGGGCTTACAACAGTTGACCGCTCTTCCTGCTGAGGAATTGCTGTAGGGGAGACCTCTCCAACAGGTGTTGACGGTGTGCAGCTTGAGAACGCCACTCCCAAGAGGCAGGACACTATCTTAACGACAGCCCTTAAGGAAAGCGTATGGATGGTTGCTTTATTTCTGACTGGATAAAATGGCATGAAAAATCCAAATGCCGGTTATGGTGTAGGTTTAGGGCGGGCGATATGCGTTTCAAAAGAACCACACGGGCATGCGGTAACGGTGAAATCGTTACGCGTCAAGGTGCCCGCATAGGGCTTATCCCCTGCATGCGCGCGCCATCCACCCAGTACCATTGGGATTGGTCCATCAGCGAGAATCCACTCTCCGTTGTATTTGCGGGCAAAGTGCATATGCGTTCCGGTGGAAACACCGCCCTCACAGGAAGGGTGCCCCAGCCGATCATCCGTGTTCACAATTGTGCCAGGCTGGATACGATCTTTTGTGCTGACATGCATGTAAAGCAGTGCCCAACCAGTCTGCTCGTACCCGTCGCCGTCCAGATCAATGATGACAGTGCCGTTGCCAGTACGAACGATCTGGCCGGGCGCCGCGGCAGTGACCCATTCAAGCGATTCGACACAACCGGAGCTCATTGCGGAAGGTGCAAAGTCAAGAGCAGCCAGAGCACCGTCGGGGCCCCAGGCTGAATGCGGTCCGCCGGTAAGACTCCAAACTCTTCCCGGCGCGAAAGGTAATTCCAGCGGGGGCTGCTCCAGATTGGGCGGATAAAGCGGCTCAACCGACTGCGCCCGCAGCCAGGGGTTGCCAAACATCTGTTCGTGAAGCGCAACCAAACTTTCTGGGCCGTAGAGCGCTCCTGACCAAGTGCGTTTGTTCTCGTAAAGCTTTGAAAACAGGTACTGGAGCGCAGCAGACCCGGCACTGAGTTGTGGCGCGAGACGTATCACGGAATTTTGTGCGTCTGTGGGAAAGGTGATTTCAGTGATGAGACCGGCGCGCCAGCCATAATAACCGATTGAAACCTGTTGAACGACCCAACTTAACTGTTTGTAGAGACCTTTGTGGTTGAATTCGTTATAACCGAGGGGGTAATCCTCTTCAGCCAGGCTGCGCGGCTGCCCATAGACCCAATGTCCTTGATACTCAATAAGTGCTAAAACGAGGCGGGGGTTGATGGAATTCTCGATGGAAATCCGGCGCACCACATCCGCGCCGGAATTCCAGCCAGTCGAGAGCCATTCCTGATAAGTGCTCAAATATCCACCGGACTGATTAACAAACTCATCAATATCGAAATCCACGGCGGAGGGCGAAAAGACCACTTCGCTGTCCGGCAGGACAGCATCACCGGAGGCGGTCTCCGGGAGGCGATTAGGGATAATCAACAACTGGTTAGGGGTTAGCAAGGCGCCAGTTGGTGGCAATTTTTCAGATGTAATAATTTCCTCAACGCTTACATTAAAGCGGATTGCGACCAAGGGCAGCGTATCGCCTGCCTGGGTGTAGTAGAGAATAGGAAGCTTTTCAGTTGTTTCACTAGCTGGTGTTGCCGTGTGAGTGGGTGCCAAGGTTTGAGTCGGGAGAGGCGCAGAAGCTGCGACTGTTTCTGTAGGGATGGCAGGGGATGGCGAAGGGTCGAGGGGGGCGTTGAGCAGGCTTGCTGTTTTGGGCAGAGGTTCACCTGCAGCAACCGTGGCGGTAACCTGCCAGGGCTGTACAACGCTGCGTGTACATGCCAGTATGGAAAATAGCCAGGCAGCCAGGACAAAGAGAGTGAAAAGCTGTTTAGCGTGTGATTTGATTTTCAAGTTTGCGGCTGTCCCAAGCCTCGATGATTTGTCCATTTTTTACCAAATATCCATCATACTCGTTTCCCGTTCCCTCCGAAATCCAGCCGCTAAGGTTGAAAGGAAGGCTTCCGTCTGCGGAAACCCATTCTCCATTATACCTTCTTGCAATATGCACATGTGTGCCGTTGGATAAGCCCCCCTCGCAAGAGGGGTGGCCGATTTTTTCTCCAGTTTTTACCCATGTTCCAACTGGAGTGCGGCCGCGACTTTCGATGTGAAGGTACAGGATCGTCCAACCAGTCTGCTCATATCCATCACCATCTAGGTCGAGCACGACGACACCTTCAGCGGAATGGATGATGAGGCCATCTGCGACAGCAGTCACCCACTCATCGCTGGGAACACATCCGAGGGCATTTCCAGGAGGTGCAAAATCCAGACCAGCCCAGGCTGAACCATCGCCCCAACCACCATGAGGTCCCCCGGTGAAAGACCAAGTCTTACCAACTTCAAATGGCAAAAGAAGAAGTGGTTGCTGAAGCTCGTCCGGGAAAGCTGGTTCAATAGCGAAATCAAAAGGTGAGCCAAATAACTTTTGGTAGGTCAGCGCCAGCCCATTTGAAGAAATAAAATACTCCCAGGCTGGGCGGTCGAGCATCTGGCTCATCTGATATTGCAGCGCGGCTGTGCCGGCATTGATTGTTGGATCTGCCAGGATCACATTCCCATCAGATAAGGTCCAATAGGAGATAGCGTTTGCTTTCCAAAGATAGTAGCCGCGATTCAAATTATTAGCTGCCCAGATTAATTGGCGATATAGACCCTGCCGGTTGACATCCTTGTACCCTATGGGGTAATCCAGCGTTTCAGCAGCGGGATTCTTCCGGGTTATCCAACCGCTCTGGTGCTCGAGGATCGCCAGTAAAAGGCGTGGATTGATGGAGAACTCTCGTGAAACTCGTGCTATAACCTCGCTGCCAGATACAGGGGTATCGAGCAATTCTTCCTTATAAGTCAATAAATAGCCGTTTTGTGCCCTGACAAAGCTTGGCAAATCCAACAGCACGGACGCTGGTCCAAAAACCAACTCTGAATCGGGGATAACTTTATAAGAACTGCCTTTTCCCGAGGGTTGTGGCGGGGGAATGAGGAGGTTTTGCCCGATAGAGAGCAAGTTTGGGTCTAAAATTTGGTTTTCCTCCGCTATTTGCGACCAGAGTACCCCCGAATTTTTGGCGATGTTGCCCAGTGTTTCACCCGGCTGGACGATATGAAGGAGGGGTTCGCTGCGCAAAGTGGGCAGGACACGGGGAAAATCAGGGGTGGGTTCCACCTGTGTAGAGCCGGGCAGCCGAGTCGGAAGATTGAGCGGAATCATGGTGTTGAGACGTACCTGCGTAGGCAAAGGCGGAGGAAGGGTAGCCTCTCCATCCCTTTTTATCTCTGCGGCAGGGAGGGGCGCTGCCACACCAGAGCGGACGCATGCCATCATGATAATTGTGAAAAGAACCAGGGTAAAAAGAATTTTCCTGTTGTTAAGCCTGCGTTGGAGCATTTTTTTGTACCTGTTTTGAGTCTATAACTGTTTTATCGGATAACCAATACGCTCCCCGCCCAGGATGTGCAGGTGAAGATGGGGGACGGATTGCCCTCCATCTGTTCCTGTGTTGATTACAAGGCGGTAACCACTTTGGGAAATACCTGCCTGATTTGCAAGCTGTTGAGCGATCAGTAACATGTGCCCAAGTAGTTCACCATCCTGAGGGCCAACCTGATTGAGAGATTCAATATGTTTGCGCGGCGCAATCAGAATGTGAACTGGCGCCCGTGGGTGGATATCGTGAAATGCAAGGACTTGCGAATCCTGGTACAGAATTGCAGCAGGAGCCGTACCCTCCGTAATCTTGCAAAAAATACATGAACCCATGATTATTGCGCAGCAGCGAGAGGAGGAATGGGGCCAAGCACAGGCTTGCAGACGATATCGTAGTATTCCAACTCAGTTTGCTTGTTTTCCTGGGCGTACGCGGCGGCGGCTTTTCCAAGTTGTCGGACTTCATCAATATGCGCGATGGCATCGGTATCCCAATAGCGCGGCAGTACCATGAGCGGGTCTCCAATTTTTCCCTCGGGTATATAGGAGGGGCGGGCTGGGTCACTAGCTTCAGCAAGAGGCACCCAATTGAACATCACCGGGCCGCGCGGATTGATTGTAAAGCCAAGCCGGTAGCCGAGTTCACGGGCGATTTCGGCTGCCTGCTTGGTAAATCCGCCACCAGGCCAGATATATGCGAATGGGGCATTACCATAATATTTTTCTATGGCTTCGATCGAACCTCCCATCTCGCTGCGAATGTAATCTTCGGTTGAGTAATCGCCTATCGGCACATTGTGAACCACGCCGTGTGCTTGGTGGTCTACATAGCCGGCACTCTCCACCACCTGATTTTCCTGCCAGAGATAATCTGGTGTGTCCACAGCACTGATCCACGCGTTGGTCAAAGTCCAACCCCAGGAGTCAAAATATGGTTTAAAGTGAGTTTCGAAGTAAGCCAGGCGTTTACGATCGTCGACAATCAGTAGAACGGAGCGTGCGGGGATTTTGGCGTTGTTCTCCATAAAATCGGCAAACTGCGCCATCGTAATCGCCTCAAAGCCCTGGTCTTTGAGGTCATTCATCAACTGATTGAACTGAGTGACATGAATCTGGTCAATGTGAGTAACCTCGCCATCGGTGATGGAATGAAACATAATTGGCATGACCACGGTTCCCGGGGAGCTGTTGTTGGGGTCCCAGCGGGATTTCAAGACTTTACAAGTGTCCTGTACGTACGTATGGGGGGTGTCGCCGGTTTTTAGGGTGCCGTTGTCAAAGACTCCAGGGAGAGGTGGAGGGGTACGGTTGGGGTCGGGCGTTTGGGTCGGTATTGTTGTTGGGGTGGTTGTCGCGGTTGGCGGGGCTTGTGTGGGGATTTGTGAGGGCAATACGATCGCATATGTGGCAGTCAAGAGCGCACTCTCGAAAGCTTGGGTTGGTTCGCTCTGGTTTGCCTGGGATGCCGGACTGCACGAGGATAACGCGATACCGAGGGTGGCGAGAATCAGGAAGAGGGGCAAAATTGATATTTTCTGTTTCACGGTGTGCTCACCTTGAACTCGCCTGAAGGCGAGGTTCCTATAACCTTAAAAAGCACATGGATGTGTAGCGGCTTTATGATACCATGCCTGATGGGGATTGAAAATATTATGTGTTTGCTCCAAAATTGAAGGCGTAAATTTTTTCTTGCGTGATGGGGGAGGGTAGAGTATAATCGGTCTGTTCGGGGCGTGGCTCAGTCCGGTAGAGTGCACGGTTCGGGTCCGTGAGGTCGGCGGTTCAAATCCGCCCGCCCCGACAGAAATATCTCAAGAAGGCTTCAGTATTTTTTGCTGGAGCTTCTACTTTTATAAGGGCTATGTGCGATGAGACGCAAAAATGAAAACACCCTGGCAGGTTAAAGATATATTTTTGTTGGTGTGTTTCAATGTCGCTTCCTGATTTCTGGAGGCGGCTGTGCTCTAAAGAAATTTTGTACGACGGCAACGCCAAGACCGAGAACGATGCCGGCAAGGTCTTTGACCAAGGGTGGGGTGGTATCTGGATGGCTGATCCAGGTTACCCATGCGCTGAGACCGATGAGGATATAAAGCCCGGCATAGATGGCAGCCATGGTGAATTGAAGGTCTTCTGCTTGCTGTGGCGCGAGCTGTTTTCCAAAAGCGAGGAAATGCTGCGAAACTTTTGCCTTGGACTGGGCCTTTAATCTCTCAGGGAGTGATGCGCCTAATCCGATGGCTGCGATACCGCCGATTAATCCGGCCAGCGTGGTCGCAGCGATTGTAAAAGGTTCGCTGAAAATTGGCGGATTGCCCTGTGCCCGGAAGGTTTGGACGAAAGCCGAAACGAATAACACGGTAAAACCGGTCAGGCCTATAATAACGAAGAACAAACGCAGGTAAAACTGAATTTTTGTATTCATAATAATTCTCCCTTTAGATGTTTATTGACGTCCGGGTCAGATTGTAATTTCGCTGCTCTTTTTCATAAATCGTTTGCGAAAACGCACGATAGCAAGCAGTAGGACAAACTGAATGAGCGCGGTGATGATCGCCGAAAACTGTTCAAAATAAAACAGCAGTGGATCAACAATTGTCAGGGCGCCGAGCAAGCTAAAATAGGCAATAAAAAGAGCTCGGTGGTCATGCTTCAGGGCGAATAAAACTGCTGCAATCAGCAGGGTAAAACTCATGAAGCTCTCCAGTCCCAGGCGCAGGTTAAACAGGTTCAAAGTAAGAGAGCCGCGCACCAGTTGACGCGCGACCAAGTCTTCGAGCAGTATAGAAAACTCGGCGGAACTTCGCAAGGATGCAAGAACCCCAACCGGGTAGCTGAGCATCTTGAACCCAATGGCGAGCAGACCGCCAACCAGGCTGGCGCGCAAGCGGTTTTGGGTAAAGATTCTTTGTTCCATTTTCTCTGCATTTTTCAAAAGGTGTGTCCACGCGCCTGGGGCGGTGGGTTTTAAATACAGGCTATCAGAGTTTAGAAATTCTGCCAGTTTCGAGGCTAGAGCGGCAAATGCCGGATCGAGATTTCTGGCTGAAACTCCTTCGAGCCGGTTTAGGATTTGTGCGCGTTCATCATCGGAAAGGTCGTGGTTAAGGACTTCTTCCAACTCTTCCAGTATGTAATAAAACTCTGTGCGGTCATCGGCCAGGCGGGGCCGGCTGACGAGAATGTACATGAGCACAGTCATGAGAAAAAAAACGTAGATGATGGGCGCGGCGGCCGGATAGAAGTAGTCGTTGTTCAGGGTGATGAATTTCCCGACTTCATCAATGAACAAACCAATTCCTACGCCGGTGAGAATGGCGTTTGCGCGATAAACCCAGCGGTTTGCCCAAATTAGTGGCAAAAGAGCAGCAATAAACAGGAGAAGCCCACCCCAAAGCACATGGGCAATGTGGATTTCTCTGCCCCCGATTCTGGGATAGCCTGTGAGTTCCAGGAATAAACGGGTTGATGAGACTGAGGCAGCAAAACTAAGCAACATCCAAACCAGATATTTCCCCGCGGACAGCCTGCGAATTGCCTGCCGGTTGACGGAAGGCGGTGGAGCAGGATCAGGGTTGTCCAGGGGAGTGCGCATCTTTCAAGTGTCCTACTCTTATTTATAACCCAATCTGCGAATTTGATTTAGCACAAAGGGGGACATTAAGGGAAAGTTTCGCGATAAGAGGGGGGATCCAAGGTGTTGATTGGAGTTTGTCGGAACGGAATTTCGCATAGCCATATCATATATATTAAAAACTAATCGCCCAACCACATTGGCAGACGACTAGTCAGTAAAAAGAAAGGGCTTAAAGTTTCGGAAGGATGATTGACTGCTGATTCTGATATTTTCCCTTCTTATCAGCATAGGAAACTTGACAAACCTCATCACCTTCGAAGAACAACACCTGGGCAATACCTTCATTAGCATAAATTTTAGCTGGAAGCGGGGTGGTATTGGAAATCTCCAGTGTTACAAAGCCCTCCCATTCCGGCTCGAAGGGGGTAACGTTGACAATAATCCCACAGCGGGCATAGGTGCTCTTTCCGAGACATACCGTAAGAACATTTCGAGGAATACGGAAGTATTCTACTGAGCGAGCGAGGGCGAAGGAGTTCGGGGGAATAATGCAAACACTACCGGTGAAATCCACCATCGAACGCGGGTCAAAATTCTTCGGGTCAACAATGGCGGAATTGACGTTGGTAAAGATTTTAAATTCCTCGGTAACGCGAATATCATATCCGTAAGAGGAGACCCCATAAGAGATAACTCCTTTGCGTACCTGTGTGTCTACAAACGGCTCGATCATGCCATGTTCATGAGCCATCTTCTTGATCCAATGATCGGGTTTTAGCCCCATATCGTTCCTCCGAAAAAATAATGAAATTTTACCAACCGCTGGCTTTGAAAACTGTTGCCAGCAGATCCTGACGTTCTTCCTGTGTCATCAACCGGGCGCGAGCCAGGTCTACAAACCAAATGGAAATGAGTTCGGTGTTGATGTAGTTGCCATTGTAAAAAACATGACGGTCAATAAACGCCTGGCGAGTAGGGATACCTTCGACAATCTGGTCAAAAAATAAATTGCCCAAGCCATAATGTAAAAAAGCACCGCCATAGAATTCGATTGCATGCGGCTGATGAGCCTGGCTGCCGCTAACAATAATAGCGCCGGCCTTGGCAATATTCTCAAAATCCGCCTGCAGGGTGGGGTTTGCAGTATAGGTATAATATTCCAGATGTTGAAAAGTGACAATGGGAAGGTAGCCCTGCGATACGAGAGCTTTGACCTCTTTTTGCATTTGTTTAAAATCGCAGAATGCCGCGCCGGGCTGATCTGCTGTGGCGCCGGCATAACCGGGCGCTTTGGCATTGCAGCCCAGGAAAGCAATTTTATTGCCGTTATGTTCCAATAAAGCAGGTCGCCGGGCTTCTGCCAGGTTCGCTCCACCGCCATAGTAATTCCAACCCTCTTTTTTGTACATTTCAAGTGTATAGAACATGGCTTCTGGTCCCCAATCCTGGAAATGATCCCCGGTGAGTTCAACAATATCGGTTCCCACATCTCGAAGAAGCTCGATATACTGTGGACGGCTGCAGAAGACCAGATTGTTCTCTTGCAGATAGGGCATGGGGCATTTGGGGCTAAAGGGAATTTCGTTGCTGATGTGTGTGATATCTCCCTGCCGAAGAATATCCCGAATATCCCGGCCAGGATAGGTCATCCCTTTTAGTTCCATCATACTTGCAGTGCCGCGTACCAATGCAGTTACGCCGGTAAGGATAACGGTAGTGAGATGGTTAGGATCTCGGTTGGTCCCCGGCGCGAAAGGCGTTTGGGAGGCTGGACCGTATTTTTCCAGGGCAGCTTCCATAAGGGGTGACTTGCCTTGGAGGGAGATAAAAATGGTCAGCGGGTAAGATTGTAAGTCGAAATCTTTATGGATGGGAGAGCGCTGGTCAATTGAGATTACCTTCCAGCGAGGGTTGATCTCTTCAAAAGGAATAATTGCCCAGGTATCTTCTTTTTCCCAAGCTTCTCTGCTGAGCCGGGTTGCTGTGACGGGTTTTACAAATTCCGGGCTAGCGTTTCCCCACAAACTTTCCAGAACCTTTTGGGTGTTGGGGCTGGCTAATAAGCTTTTTGCTGGAAAATCTTTAGGGGCTTCTCCTTTCCAAAAGGCGAGCAGGTTGGTGAAGGAGACATCATCCGTTACGGTGGGAAAAGGAGCAACAAGGGCATATACCCAACTGCTGACAGGATTTTCAGTCCCTATAGTGATCTGAAGAGACTCATCTACAGGAACTTCATCTTCCAACAGGTCATTCGGCAGGGTAAGCGCTTTGATGAAACCTTCCGGTAGATAGGGAGACAATGTAATGGAAGTGGGAAAAAGTGGTAGAGGCGCAGGGGAAGAGGTCTGTGTCTGTACGGGTTGGACGGATGACTGCAGAGTCGGCATTTCGAAACCGGCGTTTACGTTAGGGCTGCAAGCAGTAAAAAATGTCAGGAAGAGCAAGATTCCTGACATGCACAACATTCGTTGACGAATTTTTAAAGGCTTGATCATGCCGGCAGGCTGAGCTTGCTACGCTCCTTTAAAGTTTCCTGCATAGCTCGATAAGTTTCTTCTGCCTGTTCTTCAACAGATTTGAGTTCACTGGTAAGGCGAAGCGTTTCTTCGTTTTCATCAATGCTAATCAGATTTGTGCGAACATTCAAAGCGGAGCAGGTAATGGAAGCGCGGCCTAGAGATATGGCGCTGGCAGCATCAGAAAGGGCGTTTGCATTACCAAGTTGGCCGGCGATGAGGGCTAATTCCATTGCTGCGAGCGTGTGTTTGGCAGTTTCCAAAGGTACTTGAGCCGCATACAAGGTGGCTTTCTTTATTGCTTCTGACCTGATCGCCTGCTGTTCCGGGCTGTCTTTGGGTAAACGCAAGGCTTCGATTATGCCGATAAAAGAGTTGGCATCGCGATCTACATCGTGTTTTAAAACCAAAGCGGCTTCTTCCGCTTTTTCGATCAGTTCCTGCATGTCTTTTTCCACCGCCTCATATTTTTTCTTTCCGATGGTTACGCGAGCAACCATTGCGGCAAGCGAAGCTACGGCAGCGCCGGTGTAGGCTGCGGCTGAACCGCCTCCTGGGGTAGGAGAAGTGCTGGCAAGATCTTCCAAAAAGGAGAAACGGTGCTCTCTTTGTTCCGATTGTGACTGGGGAGAGGAGGATGCTTGAGTCAGGCGGTTTTCAAGCACCTGTTGGGGTTCAAAATGATCCAGTTGCAAATACCACGAAGCAGTATCGGTCAGTGCATCCTGGGGGATGAGACCGACCAATTCGCTGTGATGAATGGAGACGCCATAGCGCGCCGCTTCGAAACGAATCATTTCCATCACACGGTATACAGGCGTATCGCGAAAATTTGTCAGGTTCATGGAAACCTGGGCGCGGCCATCCACTACGAGACCTATTGCCTTGACAAAGCGCAGGCCACCTGAAGAATGGCGTATGGCGCGGGCAATTTTCTGGGCGATGCTGACATCTTCGGTGGTTAGATAAGCGTTGTAGGCGATCAGGGGTTGGCGGGCGCCGATAACCACCGCACCGGCTGGGCCTAGTTCTGCCGGGCCAAAATCGGGAGCGCGGTCAGGATTAGTTTGGATTTCTTTTTTTAATTGTTCATACTCTCCCCGGCGGATGTTTTCAAGTTGACGCCGTTCAGGAGTGGTGGCGGCTTCTTCGTAAAGATAAACGGGGATATTTAATTCATTGCCCACCCGTTCTCCCAGTCGCCGGGCTATCTCCACGCATTCTTTCATGGTGATGTTTTTAATGGGGACAAAAGGGACGACATCCGTCGCGCCAATGCGGGGGTGTTCACCTGTTTGAACGTTGAGATCAATTAACGAAGCTGCGGTTGTTATCGCTTGAAATGCGGCTTCCTCAACAGCGGAAGACGGGCCGACAAAAGTAATGACCGTACGGTTGTGGTCGAGATCGGAATGTTGGTCAAGAATTTTCACCTGCTCCACACTTGCGATGGAAGCGCAGATTTTTTCAATTACATCCGGCCGGCGTGCGTCAGAAAAGTTGGGGATGCATTCAACCAAAGGTGCGTTCATGTTAACCTCGCTTCATGGAATTAGGCTAATTATAACGCACAAAAAAAGTGTTTAATATGCTGAGACAGGCTTTTTCAACCCCAGGGACTTGTGAACGTAATGCCTCAATAGAAAATATTACTTTAGAGTAATCGTTACCTCAAATAAAAATGTTACTAAACAATCTTCCATAACAAAGCCACCTTAGTATCAATGCTGGTTCTCAATTCCACTGGGTTCAA
>JADLFQ010000048.1 GCA_020845515.1 Anaerolineaceae bacterium
AATTTTGCAGCGTTATTTCCAAAACCTGATCCAGCGTAACGGCTGATGTCAACTGCTGGCCGAACCGGTTTAACACCTGGGCATGCATCTCCCGCAATTGCAAAGCCTCCACTTGATTGCGCAAAAGTGTGGCAGAATTACTGATGACAAGCCCAACAATCAAAAGGCCGGCAAAGGTAATCAGGTATTGGGTATCATCCACTGCCAGGCTAAAACGGGGGTTGACGATAAAAAAATCAAAAACAGCAACGCTTACCAGAGAAGCCAGCATGGAAGGGCCGCGCCCCAGAAAGACCGCTGTAAGGACAACCGCTGCCAGGTAAATCATTACAAGGTTAACTGGATTGATGCCGGAGCGTATAAAAATACTGATGATTGTTGCTGCTCCTACCAGGCCCAAACTCCCCAGGTAGTGCAGCAAAGGGCGATGGGGCAGCCAGCTTTCCAGCCCTTTGCTCTCCGGCTTGTCTTGGCTTTCATTAACTACGAATACATCAATCCTGCCGCTTTTTTGGAAGATTTCTTCAATGACGGATGGTTTAAGAAATTCCAGCCAGCGCGGCCGCCGCGGTCTCCCGGCAATAATTTTTGTAATATTGTGTTGTTGGCAAAAACGCAACACCTCTTCAGCCACCGAATTTGCAGATGCCTTGACTACATGCGCGCCCAGTCGTTCTGCCAGCGCCAGGTTGTCATTGATGCGAATACGATTTTGTGGAGGCATGCCCAAATGATCGGCTGTTTCAACAAAAAGGACAAACCACTCCGCTTTTAGCTCGTCGGCCAGTTTCCGGCCGGCGCGGACCAAACGTTCTCCAACAGGGTGCGAACTCAAGCTGACTAAAATTCGCTCCCCGGCCAGCCAGGGGCCGGGGGTGGCTTGCGATTGCATGCTGGCACGCATCTGATGGTCAGTATGTTCGGCAGCCTGCCGCATTGCCAGTTCGCGCAGCGCTGTCAAATTCCCCTGCCGGAAGAGGGCATCCTTCACGCCCGCCGCCTGATTGTGATGCTTGATTCTTCCCTCTGCCAGCCGCCGAATCAATTCCTCCGTTGGCAGGTCAACCAGTTCAATTTCATCCGCCCTGTCAAAAACGCGGTCCGGGACTGTTTCCAGTACTCGCACGCCGGTAATCTGAAAAACAATATCGTTCAAACTTTCCCAATATTGCACGTCAATTGTGGTGTAGACATCAATTCCGGCAGCCAAAAGTTCTTCAATATCCTGAAAACGCTTGAGATGACGGCCTCCGGGCAGGTTGGTATGGGCCAGATCGTCCACCAGCACAAGCTGCGGGCGGCGCGCCAGAATACCCTCTACGTCCAGTTCGAACAATACCTTCCCGCGGGTTTCTATTCTCCGGCCCGGCCAAACAGCCAGGCCTTTCAATAGGGCTCCGGTTTCTTCTAATGCATGCGTTTCAACCCAGCCAATGAGAACCTCAACCCCCTCTTCTTTCTGCCGATGGGCAGCCTCCAGCATTGCAAAGGTCTTTCCTACCCCGGCCGCGTACCCTAAAAAGATCTTCAACCGCCCGCGCCGCCGGGTTTTTGCTTCCACGCGGCTTCGATCTGACAATCTTTCCAAATCGGGGTATTTTTGATCTGGGTACATGCAATCTCTTTCATCCGTGGGTGATGTAAGGAACCTCGACGATCACAATCTCTTCCCGGTTCAACAATACCTTGCGCAGCAATTCTGAAGTCCTCGCATGGAGAACGCCCGTCCAGCGCCGCTGCGGAACAAATTGCGGGATTACAATGGTAATGATATCACCTTGCTGTAAACTTTCTTCCACTTTTGAAAGGTATTCCACAAGCGGCTCAATGAAGAGGCGGTAAGGGGAATCCAAAATCAACAACCGGTATCCTTCCCCCCATTTTTCCCACTTCTTTTCAACCTTCCCTGTCTCCAGGGGATCAATAGAGATATGAACCACAGTAATATCGGTGGAAAGGGTCCGTGCAAACTGAAGCGCCCGCAAAGTTCCCTGGTGAACGCCGTTGATAGGCATAATGACACGGTTACGGCGTATCCGTTTCTGTTGCGGCAGCTTCTCCAGCGAAAGCTGACTGGCCAAGTTTTTGTAATGCCGGTGAATGGACTGAAAAGTGCCGACCAATAAAGGCGTCAGGATAATGACCACCCACGCGCCGTCTTTGAACTTCGTGACTGCGAATACGATCATCACAACGGCTGTACATATCGCACCAAGACCATTGATTATCATCTTGGCAATCCAATGACGATCGTACCGATATGTTGATCCCGCTTCTTGAACCACCTCCCCTTCCCTGGCATGTCCGGATTTCCACCAGCGCCGGGCCATTCCCGTTTGAGAAAGTGTAAAAGATAAGAAAACGCCGATCGCATAAAGTGGAATCAGGTTGGTTACACTGGCTTGAAAAAAGATGATCAGCGCCGAGGCAATCAGAGCCAGTGCTACGATCCCGCGCGAGTAGACCAGCCGGTCTCCCCGGTAGTTGAGCTGGCGGGGTAGAAAGCCATCCCCCGCCACCAGGGCGCCCAGGCGGGGAAAATCTGCAAAAGCCGTATTCGCGGCCATAATCAGGATCACCGTCGTGGCAGAAAGTGCTGCAAGGTAGATCACACCTCTGCTATTAAAAACGGTGCGCACCAGTTGTGAAAACACGGTTTCGAATTGGGAAGGTACAGCCCCAATAGAATACGCCAGAAAAGCAGTTCCGAGCAACAAAGATCCCAAAATTACCGACATCCACACCAGGGTTTTGCCTGCATTTTTACTGCGGGGCTCTTTGAATGCTGTAATCCCATTCGAGATTGCTTCAACCCCTGTCAGCGCGGTGGTGCCATTCGCAAACGCCCGCAGGATGAGAAAAGCAGTCACACCTTGCAGGCCATGCAGCATTTCAATTTCCGGAGGGTCAATCACTGTTCCCAGCGTTCCGGTGAGAAGGCGAAACATGCCAACTCCAATGGTGAGATACATCATCACCACAAAGAAGTAAGTGGGAAATGCAAAGATAATACCGGCTTCTTTTACGCCCCGCAGATTAATTTGCATCACCAGCAAAACAAATGTAATCGCGATCAAGACGCGATACGGATACAGGACAGGCACTGCTGAAACAAAGTTGGCTACACCGGAGGAAATGGACACCGCAACGGTAAGGATGTAATCGGTTAATAAGGCTGCCCCTGCAACTTGCGCTGACAACTCGCCCAAATTATCGCGGGCAACAATGTAAGCTCCGCCGCCATCCGGATATGCATGAATCGTTTGTTCATAAGAAAGTGTCAAAATTCCTAACAGCACAATAATCCCAAGCGTCAAAGGGGTGATATATAACAAACCGGCAGCGCCGGCTGCCGCCAGAACCACCAACATCTCCTGGGTTGAATAAGCCGTTGAGGATAAAGCATCGGACGCGAAGACCGCCAGCCCCACCACCTTTCCAATCGTTTGGTGTGGCGCATCCGCCGTAGCCAACGGCCGCCCTATTAATAAAGACCGTATTGGGTTGAGTGGAGTCGCCTTTGCTCTGCCCCGCAAGAAATTTCGATCAAGATCCACTTGGATTCTCCGTGATTTTTCCAGATTTCTTCGCAAAATAGAATTTCATTTCGCGATCTGAAGTGCTTATATCTCAAGTTGGGTTAAGAAAGTGTTAAGATCGAAAAGCAAAAACGGCGATTCCAGCATAAGCAGCAGTTTAAAAGGAAGCCGGAATGGTTATTTAATAAAAGGGTATCTCGATGCTTCAATTTATTTGTTTTCACTGCATAATCGAAAAAGATCAAAATCGCCAACTTGAGGATAAAATAGAAAGCAGATAGTCCTTTAAAAATTGGGCGTGGCTTATTTACATGACAAAATCCGGTGTCAACATCATCCCCAGCGTGCCGGTAAAGGAAGCCCTTAAAACTGCCGGAGGAACGGACCAAAGGGGGGGAGAATATTCTCAAGTGTCGCGATATCAAAGACACACGATCCGGCAGTGCAGAGCGGTTCTTACACCAGAAACAAATACATGGAAGGGAAATCAATCGCATGAAAGACAAATCGTTTTACCTGAGCTTTGACGGCTCACCCAACCCTCCGGCCACCGACCGCTTGCTGGCCGCATTGGAACGCCACAACGTCAAAGCCTCTTTCTTTATGGAAGGCAGGCGCCTTGAAAAAGAAGCGGATTGCGCCCGGCGGGTACTGGCAGCCGGGCACGATGCAGGCAACCACTCGTACAACCATCCCGAGTTTGACAAAACGCCCATAGATGTCTGCATTCGCGAAGTGGAAATGACGCAAGAGATTATGCGGAAGGAGTTGGGCTTTTTTCCGACGATGCTGCGCCCGCCGATGGGGTTGTTAACCCCTGAAGTGGAAAAGACGTTTCTTGAAAAAGGTTTTGATATTGTCCTGTGGAGTTTCAGCGTCCGGGACTGGGAGGGTCCGGATGCCAGGGCTGTTTCCGAACGCATTCTCAGTCAGGCCATACCCGGCGCGATTATTGCCTGCCATGACCACGTCGAATGGCTGATCGAGACGCTGGATATCATCATCCCCGCGCTGCGCCAGAAGGGGTATGTCTTTCGGAAAATCTCCGAAAGCGGCCAAAAGGGTGTTATCCGAATCGGGAATTAACAGGCCCTTTGGGAATATGCCGGAACGCGTGTATCCATCCAACTCAACCGGGAGGTTCAAAAATGTTCAGTATCAGCCAGGCTTCCATGCGAATTGTGAGGGAAAAAATTCTGCCGTATGTCGAGCAGCTCAACTGCCGCAAATCCATTCTAAAGAACGGGACAACCGTTATTGACATGGGCACCGAAGCCCCAGGGGGGTGGCTGGCCGCAAAGCTGTTCGTCGAAGCCACAATCGCCGGTTTGGGACACGTGGATTACGGTCGTTTTCAATTTGGAGAGATTGATCTCCCCTCGATTGATGTCTATGTTGATCACCCGCAGATCGCCAGCCTGTCGTGCCAGTTTTCGAGCTGGCCAATGGAAATGAAAGATATCCCCGGTTATATCCGGCCAATGGGATCCGGCCCGGCACGCGCCATCGCACAAAACGATTTCTTCGTCAAATTATGGGATTATGTGGATATCCATCACGAGACGGTTTTTGGGTTGCAGGCAGAAGTTCTTCCGGACGAGAAGCTGGCTGATGAAGTCGCCGCTGCATGCCATCTCGCGCCGGAAAACCTGTACATCCTGTGCTGCAAGACAGGCAGCCTGGCTGGCAGCATCAACGTTTGCTCGCGCACCGTGGAAACGACTGTCTGGCGTTTGCACCGCAACGGATTTGACCTCAAGAAAGTCATCTCTGCCATGGGAAGCTGTCCGATTGCCCCGCCCGTCAGGGATGAATTCAGGGCAATGGTGCGCGTCAATGTCGCCATATTATACGGGGGACTTGTGCGCTATATCGTCAACTCCTCCGATACGGAAATCGAATCCATCATAGACAAACTGCCTACAAAAGTGGCGCGGCGCTACGGCTATCCCTTCTCTCAAATGCTGGAGGAGGGCGGCCGGGACATCTTCAATACTGACAAAGATATTCACGGCGTGGCGGTCTTTGAGATTATGAACTACAACACTGGCAGCGTCTTCAAATCAGGGGAGTTTCGCGAGGAATTTCTGAAGGAAATTTTCTACTAGCGGCAAGCGCCAATCCTCCCTCGAAGGTTTTCGGAGGGAGGGTATGTTTTACCAGCGGATAAGGCTGAATACCGCTCTGATAATCAACGCAGGAAAATATAAATTTACCCATCCACTAATCCTTTTCTTACCGCAAAACCAACTTTCACCAAACCTGGTATAACAGCCAGCACAAAATCTTCGAATAATTTGATCATCATTATGCTATAATGCGGCTTAATGAGGTGTAAATATGAAGATTCGGTTTCTGTTGTTTCCAGTTCTGATCTTCGTCTTTGTAAGCACTGCATGCGGACTGCCCGCCTTCCTCTCCAAAGATTCTCCACCCCAGCAAGAAAATGGAGCTGCCGGAGCTCCTCCTGCCGGGGATTCTCCTGTCCCGGAGAAACCCGCAGCACCCGGTGCGCTTACCGATAGCCGCGGCGGTTTCAGCGCGAAGGTTACCTCGCCCATTTCGGTTGAGCTGGCGTGGGAAAACCTCAGCGCAGACGCCTACCGGATCGAAATCAGCGTCGAGGGTGATAAGTTTGCCCCCTTCCTGGAACTGGCGGGAAATGTCACCGCCTATGAAGACTTCCCCGCTCTGGCTGACCGCCGCCTGAGCTACCGCTTGATTCCTGTAACCGGCGGCAAGGATGGCGCCCCGCTGGATGTGAGTGTGCAAACACCACCGCAGGAACCCAACCCACTCAAAGTAGAGGTCACTGTTGACCTATCCGTACCCGATATTGAAAACATGGACTTCTCCAATTTCGACCCTGAAAGCTTCGACCCGGAGAACTTTGACCCTAACGACCTGGGGAGTATGGGGCTGGCGCCCATGTCTACCGCGGTTTCAGAAGAGATCGGGCCCGAGGGCGGCTCGCTGAGTGCCACCGGCACGAATGGCGCCAAGTATACATATACGATACCATCCGGCGCGCTGAATGACACTTTTATCTTCACCTTGACGCCCGTGGCAGGTATGGAAGGCGCCCCGCTCACCGGCGGTCTGCTTGGCGCGGCTATCATTGAGCCGCCAGGGCTGGAACTGAATGAACCGGCAGTGCTCACCATCACCCCGCCGCCAGACACCACCATCGCTGAAACCGAAGTGCTTTCCACGTTCGAGTTCCACCCGGATGGTGATGAGTTTTACTTTACTGGTGCGTTCGACAAAACCGACGCCGCCGCCATGACGGGAAAATCCAAGCTTGCAGCGCTCATCCCGCCATCGGATGACTGGGTGATGAAGCCGTGGGATTCTGTGCAGGACCGCACCGGACCCGCCGGCACAGGCAAAACCACCCGTTCTGCCATCAAGGACAACGCAACAAAGCACCCTCCCAGCAGCAAGCATTCTCAAGCCAAACAGAATAGTGCTGCGCTCAATGATGAGCTAGCCCCACTCATCCCATCCTCTTATATGGATATGATCCACCGCAGCCAGTCTTTGAGCGGGTGGTCAGACACGCTCAGCCTGCTGGACGAAATGGACTTCCGTTACCGCAACGCCGCCAATAAGAAGCAGTCATTGGAATGGATGGAAAATGCCATTAAAAATATAAGCTCTCAATTTGAGAAGAACTTTAAACATAACCTTGAGAATTGTGTTGCCAAAGACGACTACGACGCCTACTTTGCCGCTCAAGCGCTCAAGAATCCCCGCTCGGCTTTCAGCAAGATCGTCGCTCAACGCTACAAAGATGCGTACGGCTCCGCCACGATTGACGATGTGCTCAAGAAAACTGCCAGGTGTAATCTGCGCTTGGAGCTTGAATCCACCGTCATCATCACCGGACCAGGAACAACCATTACTCTCGCCGTTACATCCAGCATTCCACTTAAAATCCGCTACGACACCAAAACCTCCAGCACCTATTACACCGGCAGTGGAAAGATCAACTACACTCAGGCTGCCATCCAGGCCGATAAATGCACGGGAACTTATACAGGGACGAAAAAAAGCAAGTTTGTTGTAAACAGCCTGCGCCCGATATTCGCGCCATCTTCCGCACAATTGAACGGATTCGAACTGGATGATTATGTCACCCCCGGTGTTACCGAAAGCATACGTATAAAGTGCCCGGAGGCTGCGGTGACTAACCCCGTTCCGCCCGGCACTGATATGTGGGGTGCACATTTCTGGGCCGCACGCTTCGAAAATCCGCGCATCACAGGCTTTACAGTGAATCCGCAGGCTCCAGGTGGCAACCTCGCCACGGTATCCCCGCATGACACACGCCAACTTGGAAAGGGCAAGCTGGAGGTCAAATCAACCTTCAAGATAAAGATTAACCAGTAATTACGTTTTGTAAAATCGTTTTTTCTCTCCTGCGCCGGGGTAATAAACCATAACGGAGATGGTTTTTCCGGTGGTTTTTGCTCTGCACTTTGTTTAATAGCTGTATCGCACGCGCCATCCGGGGTGGTGGGTTCAGTTGGGTTATTTTGTACGTGCCCATTTTCCTGCATCCAAACAAATTACCCCCTTTATATGTTTCTTAAAAACTTCAATTCTATGCTATATTTTAAGACATAGCCAACAGTAGAATGTTATCATACGGAAGATTGAGACCTGCTCTCACGATATGGACTGAGGGATCATCAGATGCAGCCAAAAATTCAGCCGAAACCAGGTTGCCCGCAGAACCATACCGGCAGCTTTGTGTTTCGCGGCCAGAAGGAGAAAACGATCATAGATGATTAAGAATAAAGGCTGTTTCGCTTTATTCTTTCTGTTGGGCGGACTGACGCTCCTCGTGCTTACCGGCTGCAGCCACACCCCAACCCCTCTCCCCACCCCGACCGTCCCAGGCGCTTTTGAAATTGACCCGCTCTTGTACGAATATTATCACGACCTCGGCGGCCAGAAACTGTTTGGACCGCCGATCTCACCGCTGATCACCCGCAGCGACATGTTCTGCCAATACACCGCCAACGCCCTGCTGTGCCAAAACCCGCTGCAAACCGGACACAACCGCTACTTCCTTTGGCCAATCGGCAGCGAACGATTGCAGCCGCAGATGGAGGCAGACAGCCAACCACCCGATACTTATGAAATCTTTCCTGACTTCCTGCCCCTCTACCAGAGCATGGGCAGCGTTGCAGTATTGGGTATGCCTTTGAGTAACCCGGTTTACAACCACGAGGCGCAGCGTATCGAGCAAATTTTTGAACGTGTGGGGTTTTACCAGCGTTTCACCGATCCCCCCGGCTCTGCCCATCTGCTCCCCTATGGAAAATATGACTGCGGAGAAGCATGCAGCGCCTACCGTACCGATTTGCAGTTCGGCGGAATCACTCCCTACGCCAGCAGTCAGATCGGCTCCCCCTTTTCCATCGCCCTCCAACAGGCAGGGGGTGAGGCAGTGTTTGGCCGCCCCCTGACGGAACCTTATCAAGCACCCAACGGCGACCTTGAGCAGGTGTATGAGGGCATTGTCATTTTCTCATCACCCGACAGCCCCACCCAGAGCCATCTGCGTCCAATTCCGCGCCTGCTGAATATGCATGCGCTGCCGCCTGCACCGCATGACCCCGGCAAAGGAAATGTGGTTTTCTTTGAAACCGGCGATGGCCTGGGCTATCATGTCCCCGCCGTGTTCGATCATTTCATTGCCTCACACGGCGGCTATGAGCTTTCCGGTCCTCCCATCGCAGACACCATTCGCTATAACGAGGAAAATGTCATCCGCCAATGTTATGAGAACTATTGTCTGGACTACTTCCCGCAGGCAGCCGGCGGGGACAAAGTCCGCCTGGCGCCCCTGGGGTCGCGCTATCTTGGCACTGTAGACCCTGCTGTAATCTCGAGAAGCGCCGCGCCGCAGCGAGAGGTGGACCTGATTCTCAGCGAAGCGCAGCCTCAACTGCCGCCGAACCAGACACAGCGAATTTATCTCTTCGTTTTTGAGAAAGAGGGGCAAAAGGGGATCGCCGGAGTCGAAGCCACACTGGTGTTGCATATCGGCGGAACGCCCGTAACCTATACCACACCCCCAACGGATGAAAGCGGTTGGGCGAATATCACCATCCCTCCAATATCCGGGTTGCCCAACAGCACGATCATCCCCTACGAAGCCTGTCTCAACCTGGCTTCGCTTCAGCCGGTTTGCAAGAAAGAATCTTACCTGATCTGGAAGCTTCCATAGTCCGTCATGGGCGGGCTTCCGCCCAGACCAACACCTGCTCAATCGGACTGCCGGCGGCGCTATATACCCATGCTTTAAAGGGAAGTGGGTTCTCCGGGGAAAGATGACCGCTGCCCTCCCAGCGTCGGACGCCAACGATCTGTCCGCCGCCATCCAAGGCTGCCAGTACCACCCAAACCTGGCTGGCATCCGCCTCCTCTCCAGGCAGAATAATTTGCCCGCTGGCCGCAGCCGCCAACCCGCCGGGCTGGATTGCGGCTTCAAACCCGCTCACCTCCACCGGCAGGTAACGTTGGTCTTCAATTGGGCGCGGCAGCGCTGTCAGCAGTGAAGCGCCAGCCTGAAAAGAATCAGGCAGCGGCGCGGCAAAATAGGCCGCCAGCGGCAACTGCCCGCCACCCTGGATTACGTTCAGCGGGGAAGTGACCGTCTGGCTGAGCTGTACATCCCCGCCAATCACCCGGATTTCCACTGTAACGTTCTCAACCGCGCCCTCCTGCGGATTGCTGACCATCAAAAAGCACCATGCCCCGCCGCCGCCCCCTCGAAAACAGTGCACAGGTGCCAGGTTCACCGTTACAGGCGTTGGGTGCGGCAAATTTTCTGTATCCACTTTCCCGGATGCCGCCGGGATGACCAATACCGTCCCAACCGATAACAAATTAGGGTTCACGTCCGGGTTCGCTTCCATCAATGCTGCAAGAAGTACCCCGTATTGAAAAGCAATCCCCCCCAGATCTTCGCCCTTTTTTACAACATGAGTGCGCGGCGTGCTGGTCTGCGCAGGCAGCGCGGTGGGAGTACTCTGTTCAGCAAGGGGGGGAGTGCCGGTAGATGCAGCCGGGAGGTACGGCGTTAATGCCGCCACAGTCTTGACCGCCGGAGTATCGGAAACCACCACCTCAGGCGCACAGGCAGCGGACAGGAATAAGAGCAGAAAAAAACAGAAAAGCCGTTTCATCGCCGGGAGCGCATTATAACACGCGAAAAACCCCCGGCATAAAGCACCATCCCGCTCAGGCGAGCGCATCTCTTATTGTTTCAATATACTTCAAGCCACTGCCGGTATTCAGCAGCAGGATACGCTCGTCTTTTTGCACCAGGGAGCGCTTTTGTAATTCCAGCAGCCCTGCCAATGTCGCCGCGCCTTCCGGAGCGGCAAAAACACCTTCTTCTTTGGCAAGCCGATTCTGCGCCTGAAATATGGCTTCATCGCTGACCGCCACAGCCGTCCCGCCGCTTTGGGCGATCGTATCCAAAATCAGGCGGTCCGCAAAACTTTTGGGAACCCGCAGCCCGGAAGCCTCTGTCTTTGCGCCTTCCCAGAACTCGCAGAAGGGTTCCCCATTCTCCACCGCCTGCACCACAGGAGCACAACCCGCCGCCTGTACGGCGATCATACGCGGACGCGCCGATGTTTCCAACCAGTCCAAGGCGGCCAATTCCTCAATCGCCTTCCAAATACCCACCAATCCGGTGCCCCCGCCGGTGGGGTAAAGGATCACATCCGGCAATTGCCAGTCAAAGGCTTCAGCAATCTCGTAGCCCATCACCTTCTTGCCCTCAAGCCGGTAGGGCTCCTTAAATGTAGAGAAATCGAACCAGCCTGTTTCAGACCGGCTTTTCTCGCCCGCCTGCTTTGCAGCATCACTGATCAACCCCTCCACCAGCACAACCTGCGCGCCGGTTATCCGGCTTTCGATGAGGTTCGCCGCAGGTGTATCTTGCGGCATAAAAATACAGGCTTGCATGCCTGCCCTGCTGGCATAAGCCGCCAGCGCGCCGCCCGCATTGCCCGCAGTAGGGATAATCGCCTTGTGCACCCCTAATTCTTTGGCTTTTGAAACCGCCGCCGACAGCCCCCGCGCCTTGAAACTGCCTGTCGGGGACAGGCTTTCATCTTTAAGGTAGAGCCGGTCAAAGCCAAGCGCCGAACCCAGGCGCGCCAGCGGCAGAGTCGGAGTGTCACCCTCCCCCAGACTGACCACATGCCGCGGGGAACGGACGGGGAGAAGCTCGTGCCAGCGCCACATCGAACCCCGCCGCCGGCTGATTGTATCCCGGTCGAGTTTATGCTGCAATTCGTTTAAAGAATAAGCCGCCACCAGCGGCGCGTTGCACCGGGCGCAGTATGTTTGTACCTCGTCCGGGGAGTAGGCATCCCCGCAGCGGGAACATTGTAAACCGGCAAGGTACGAATATCCATCGTCCCCACCATCCACAGCCGCGGGGTTTTGCAGCTTGCCGCCCCACCGGTCACGAGCCAGCAGCTCTCCTATCCGCGCCCACAACTCGTGAATATTCAGCGGTTTGGAAAGATACGCATCACAGCCGGCTTGCAGCGCCTTTTGAGCGTCGCCTCGCAGCACATTGGCTGTAATCGCCAGAATCGGGACACGGCGCAAGTGCGGCTCTTCGCTCTTCCTGAGGCGGCGGGCAATTTCGTATCCGTCAACGTCCGGCAAATTAATATCCAGCAAAATCAAATCCGGTTTCAATTCGTGCGCAATCCTCAACCCCTCCAAGCCATTGGCGGCACCCAGCCAGCCATACCCGATCGCCTCGATCGCGCGGCGCACCAAAACCATATTATCAAAATTGTCTTCTATGTAAAGAACTGTTTGACGCATTATATCTCCTGGGATGTCCCCGGCTTTAACCGCCTGCAGAAGCCGGTTCCATACGCTTTTTTTGAATGTAGAACTGCAATTCCCTTGAGAGGGAGCGGTAATGTTCCGCAGCCCGGCATTTGGGAGCAAAGACGGTCAGTGGGACGCCCGCCATCTGGCTTTCTCGCACGCGTGTATCAAATCCAATCGTTGCCTTAAGCAGCGCATTGCTGTATTGTTCCCGCAAAAGCTGAAGCACACGGGCATGAAATTTTCCGCGGCGGTCAAACATCGTCACCAGCAGCCGGTAGCGCAATTTGGGGTTATTCTTGGCGCGGATCATACGGATCATGCGGAACATGCTTTCCAATGCCTGCAGCGCGTAATACTCACATTGGGTGGGAATAATCACCAGATCAGTCGCCGAAAGCGCCAAAACCGTCAGTGCATCCAGCATGGGCGGGCAGTCTATCAGGATCACTTCGTACATGCTCATGCGAGGCTGAGCGATCAAACGATCCAGCAGCATTTCGTACGTGGGGCGCGCGTGGAGTTGGTGCGACAGGGAAAGCATCCCCGGGCCGGAGGGAAGGATATCGAGGTTTTCAAAGGTGGTTGACCTGATGGCGCTTCCCAGAGGCGCCTCTGCCAGCAAGACCTCGGCGAGCGTCTCATTGACAAATTTGGAAGACAGACCCACACCATTTGTCAGGTTCAGGGATGGATCCAGGTCAATCAGCAGCGTGTGGACGTGCTGCTCAGCCAGGCAGGCGCCCACCGTCAGCGCAGTGGTGGTTTTTCCAACCCCTCCTTTCTGGTGTGCAACCGCAATCGTATAAGGAATTAAATGCGCGGGTTCGTTTGCTCTCATCTTTACAAGTATATACCAAAGCTGTTTTTCTTTATTGGGCTTACTTTAAGGTTTCCCGCTTTATCGTTGTACAAACCACTAACGTGAAGTAAAATCAGTTATCTTATCGTCATAAAGGGCACGCTTGTTTTGACTACTCTCTTTTTTGCAACAGACGTTCACGGATCTGATATTTGCTGGAATAAGTTTATCAACGCCGGAAAATTTTATAACGCAGATGTCATCATCCTTGGCGGCGATATGACTGGCAAAGCGATTGTTCCCATTGTACACAACGGCAACAACACCTATCGCACGACCCTTCTCCAGCAAGATTCGATCCTGCACGGCGAGGAAGAAGTGCAGGCCATGATAAAAAAAATCAAGAGCCGTGGGTATTACCCCTACAAAACCACGCCGGACGAAATTTCCGAACTGACAGCCGCACCCGAAAAAGTAACCGCCCTCTTTAAAAGCGAAGTACTCAAAACAGCCCAGCGCTGGATGGAATATGCCGATGAAAAACTGAAAGATACTCATATTCGTTGTTTTGTCGCACCGGGCAATGACGATACGTTCGAACTGGATGGCTTAATTCAAGCATCCCGGCACATTATTCTGGCGGAGGGACGGGTGGTTGACCTGGACGATCACCATCAAATGATCAGCTCCGGCTGGAGCAACCCGACCCCATGGCATACCTACCGCGAGGAGAACGAGGACGGTCTGCTGGTGCGTTATGAAACTATGGCCGGAAAATTAAAAAACCCACGAACTGCGGTCTTCAACTTCCATGTCCCGCCCTACGCTTCAACCCTCGACGACGCCCCCGAGCTCAGCGCCGATTTACGCCCCAAGTTTGCCGGCAATTCGCTTGTCCCTGTGGGCAGCAAATCCGGCCGGGCCGTCATACAGAAATATCAGCCCTTGTTGGGGCTGTTTGGGCATATTCACGAAAGCAAAGGCGCCGTGCGCATCGGAAAGACCCAGTGCATCAACCCCGGCAGCATGTATGAACAAGGCGTGCTGCTCGGCGCTCTTATTCAGTTGGAGAAGGGGCGGGTAAAGAATTATATTTTCACCAATGGTTAAGCCTTAAACCTCCACCCTTTTCCCTCAAGCAAAGTTTCGCCTTTCAGATTGCATCTTGGTCTGAAAATCACTAGTACCAAAGCGATCTATTCATTTTTCAACAATTTGAGTATAATTTGTAAAGATTTCATTCCAACCTTTAAATCGTTCCCCCCCCCCCATTTTGCATTCAAAAGAAAAGGACAGAGGCAGCCATGGCACACACGTTTAATCAAAAAAAAGCTCCAGAAGCAAACTTGTTCTTGAGAAAGGCAACCGGTCTGGTTCGCTCCTGGTCGGTTCTTGATGCTTTTATTTACGCGATCTTTTCCATTAATCTAATCACACTTGGGTTGTACATCTTCAGCCAGATGTATTTCTTGCAGGGCGGTTTACTGCCGACCCTTATTGGCAGCGCGTTGTTTATCATATTTGAGGTAGTGGTGTATGCCAGCCTGGTCGCCGTGATGCCCCGTTCCGGCGGCGATTACGTGTGGCAAAGCCGTATCCTCGGCGGCGGGATCGGTTTCGTCCTGGCAGTTACCGGGTGGTGGTTTATTCTGTGGCTGTGGGTGCCGCTCTACAGCGACATGCTCCGCCATATCTTCTTAACACCTCTGCTGGGCATCCTCGGCGCCAAAAGCGCCGCCCTGTGGTTCGGGCAAACCTCGCTCGGCTTGTTTATTTCCTGTGTGCTTGTCTGCCTGGTTGCCGCGCTCTATATTGCACTGGGCATGAAATGGTACGCCCGCGTCCAGCGGATTTGTTTCTTCGTAGGTTTGGCCGGTCTTTTAATTGTCTTCGGTTTTCTACTGTTTGGGAGTTCGCAGGCTTTCCAGACCGGGTTGGGACGTGAAGCGCCGGCGCTATTCGGTGCATCGTCTGATGTGTACGGCGCCACCCTGGCCGCCGGTGAAGCCGCCGGGGCTGTCGCCCCGCTGACCGGGGGAGGCATTGGCGCGATCTTCCTGGCAATGCCATTTATCGTCTTCTTTAACCTGTGGCCAAACTGGGGCACGACACTGTACGGCGAGGTGCGTGGCGCGAGCGATTTTAAACGCAACTTTTTTGGCATGGCCGGCGCTTTGGTGATTACAACCGTCTTGGGAATAATCTTTTTCCTGCTCATTAATAAAACTCTCACCTGGGATTTCTACATGAAAGCCAACGGCGCCTGGTGGAATTACGCCTGGGGCTATACCAGCGAGACCCCTCCGTTGCCGGTCTGGCCCTACCCGGCTCTGCTGGCTGTATTTATGACCTCAAGCCGTGTCGTTCAATTTATTGTCGTCTTGATGATGAGCCTGTGGTGGTTCGGCTGGTCAGGAACGGTATTTCTCAGCTCCACCCGTGTCATCTTCGCGGCCGCTTTTGACCGTTTGCTGCCGGAAAAAGTGGCAGACGTAGACCCCAAGACGCGCACCCCCATCTGGGCGCTGCTGTTAATGGTAATCCCCTCCCTCATCGTCTCTGCGCTGTTCGCCTGGGATCTTTTCAGCTTCCGGTCGCTGACGCTCGATTCGACCCTCGTCATTGCCGTCACTTACCTGGGCACCACCATCGCCGCCATCCTGCTGCCTTATCGCAAGCCCGACCTTTACAATGCCTCCCCCATTGCCAAGTATAAAGTCCTCGGCATTCCGTTAATCACAGCCGCCGGGATTGTGTTTGGCGGTTTCCTGGTCTTTTTGCTATATGAATGGCTCATTGATCCAAATCAGCTCTATGGCATTGGCTTGTCCAACAGCAGCTCAATTATTTTTATCCTGGTTCTTTATGTGCTCGCTTTCGGAATCTATACAGGATTTAAACGCTATCGTAAAAGCACAGGGATTGATATTGATCGCGTCCATCAGGAAATTCCGGTAGAGTAAATGCTCCCGCACGCGGATATTGAGAAGGAGATGCGCCGCCTAATTCAGGCGGCGCAAGATCAAAATTTCCGTCTGCGCGCGCTGGGCGGGCTGGCTGTGCGCATCAGGTGCTCCTCAGCCGCTCTGTTCAACCGGGAGCGTTCCTGCGCGGATATTGACTTGATCACCGACCGCAAAGGCGGCGCCCTGCTTGAAAGCTTTTTCTCCGCCCAGGGCTACACCCCCAATAAAAATTTCAACACCCTCAACGGAGGCAGCCGTCAGCTTTTTTATGACGAGAACAACAACCGGCAGGTTGATATTTTTATTGGCGAATTTGAAATGTGTCACCGCCTGCCGCTGTCTGACCGCCTGCATCTCGAACCGGTCACCGCTCCCCTGGCGGAGTTGTTTCTCTCAAAAGCGCAAATCGTCGAGCTAAACCTGAAGGATGCCATTGATCTGACATTGCTTCTGTACGATCACCCCATTGGAGATAAGGACGGCGAGACCATTAACGGCGCCTATATCGCCTCGCTGTGCGCAAAAGATTGGGGTTTATTCACCACCGTGGAAATAACCTTAACTCATTTGGAAGAGCTGCTTCAGGAGAACAAAATCGCGCTCACGCCCGAACAGAAAATAATTGTTAATGAGCGCATCCGTGCGCTCCGCTCACTGAATAACGCCGTACCCAAAAGCCTGTCCTGGAAAGCCCGTGCACAAATCGGCAAACGGGTGCGCTGGTATCAGGAAGTGGAAGAAGTAAAACGATAATTTTACAAAAACGCCGGGAAGATCAAGTCTTCGGCGTTTTTAAAATCCTGCTGAAAGCGGCCATCGCGCTCCCAGGCTATACGGTAATTCCAAATAAGCGCAGCAGCGGCCTGCCGTACTGCATGAAGGGCCAGGGAATCATCGCCAGGATTAATCCCAGCGCGATTGTAAACCACAAAGCCGCCCGCTTATATTTGGCGGCTGAGTTTTTTACTTTTTTAATCGCAGCAGTTCCAATGTGCGCGAGCACAACGACAATTAACATCGTCAAACTGTGTTCCAGCGCAAAAAAGCGCGTTACCCCATCGCGCATCGCCGCGCCGAAGTTGGAAAACAAAACCCCGGTAAACGGTGCATAAAACACAAAAAGAATCAACCCCAACAAAAGCTGAACGTCAATCATCCCCGTAAAAAGCGCCCCAACCTGCCGGTCGGCTTTGCTCCAGCTTCTTCTGCCAAGCCACCCGGTAAAAGCCCGCACCACTGCAATCACGCCAAAGATCAAAACAAGCCAGCGTGTAATATTGTGCAACGTTAAGAACAATGTATACATATAGTCCTCTCCTTACTGAATTTTCAGAATTATAAGCACCACGGAGTTGAAATACAAGCTTCGTATGCAAAGGCAGCCACTTATTTGCCGCTTCCGAAGCATAACCGGTTGTGATTTATGTTAAAATGAACGCAATCTCACCGCGCGGCGCACTGCCCTTTTGAGGAGAGCCTTATGACCGATTTTGAAACCGTCATTGGCCTGGAAACCCATATCCAGCTCAACACGATCACAAAGATTTTCTGCTCATGCAAAGCCGATTCCTGGGGCGATCCTCCCAACACAAACATTTGTCCGGTTTGCTCCGGGCTGCCGGGTGTGCTGCCGGTTCCCAACAAGGCTGCCATCCAAAAAGGGATGCTGCTCGCGGCAGCAATGCACGCAGAAATCCAGCCGGTTTCCCATTTCGACCGCAAAAATTATTTCTACCCCGATCTGCCCAAGGGCTATCAGATCTCCCAGTTTGATGCGCCGCTTGCGTGCGGTGGGTATATGGATCTTCCCCTGGCAGACGGCGGCGTCCGCCGCGTCGGCATTATCAAACTCCACCTGGAAGAAGACGCCGGTAAAACAAAAAATGAAAATAACCGGCGGCTGATTGATTTTAACCGCTGCGGGGTCCCGCTTATTGAAATGGTGACAGGCCCCGATCTGCGCAGTGCCACAGAGGCCGCCGAATATCTCACCCGCCTGCGACAGCTCTTGCGCTGGCTGGATGTCTCCGAAGCTGAGATGGAAAAAGCCCACCTGCGCTGCGACGCCAACGTTTCCATCCGGCCGGCAGGTGCGGACTATCTCAACCCGAAAACAGAAATTAAAAATGTGAACTCTATCGAAGCAGTCCGCGAAGCAATCGAAAAGGAAGCCGAACGGCAGATGCGCGAGGTCGGGATGGGCAACAAAATTAAATCCTGGACGCTGGAATGGGATGAAAACACCGGCGTACTGCGCAAAATGCGCTCCAAAGAAACCGAAGCTGATTACCGCTATTTTCGCGAGCCCGACCTCCTGCCGTTTCACATCAGCGAAGCATGGAAACAAGAGGTGCTGGCCGGGCTGCCAGAGCTTCCGGAGGAGAGGCGCAGCCGCTTTATCAGCCACTACGGGCTGCCGGAGTACGATGCAGATGTGCTCACGAGCGAACGCAGCCTTTCTGAATATTTTGAAGCGGCAGTAAAAGCCTATGCCAACGACCCCAAGCGGGTCTCCAACTGGGTGATGAACGATGCCCTTCGCATGTTGAACGAGAACAACCTGACCGCCAGCCAGCTCAAGCTCACCCCGCAGTTTCTTGCCGAGATTATTCTTCTCATCGATTCGGGCGTGATCAATAACAACACCGGAAAAGCCCTGCTTATGAAAGTTCAGCAAACGGGAAAAAGCCCCCAGGCTCTAGTAGAGGAAGAGGGCCTGGCGAAGGTAAGCGACGATTCGGCTATCCGCATTATTTGTCAGGAAATTCTGGTGGGAAACCCCAAAGAAGTGGAATCCTACAAAAGCGGCAAAACCACACTGATGGGCTGGTTCGTCGGCCAGGTGATGAAGAAGATGCGCGGCAAGGCAGACCCGAACATTGCCCGTAAAATTCTGGAAGAATTATTAACCTGAAAGCCTCATCCAGCGCACGCCCGGCTCACCCGCAGAGAAAGTGCGCGCGCCGCCCAGGTGTTGACCCGGCAAACACACATCAACCCGCTTGAATTGGGCAGGCTGCCGCTTGTAGCTGGCTGGAATAGATAAAACCTTAAATCTGCGGCCAGGCTGCTTTCAACCGGTTTAAGGTTTGTTCAAGGGTTTCAGCCAAAACACGCGTTTCCGCCAGGGTGGACATAAAGTTGGTATCTCCGCCCCAGCGCGGCACGACGTGAAAGTGCAAATGCCCCACCACACCCGCGCCCGCAGCAGATCCAATATTCGCACCGATGTTAAACCCTTCCGGATGGTAGACCCGGTCCAGCACTTCTTCCGCCATGGTAATCATCTCAACAATCTCCCGGCGGGTTTCCGCGTCCAGACATTCCAAATTGGGTTGGTGGGCAAAAGGGGCAATCATTAAATGCCCGCTGGTGTACGGATAGCGGTTTAGGATGGCATATGTGGATGCGTTGCGGATGACGATTAAGTTCTCAGGGCCGTCATTCAGTTTTTGCGCTTTGCAAAAGATACATTCGGTGCTGGGTTCGTGGTTCATAACGTACTTCACCCGCCAGGGCGACCACAATTGTTTCATATCATTCACCTCAAAAGGGAAGCCTTCTGCCCTGGGACCAGAACAGGTAAATTTATTTTAACAGAGAACTGATTATACGGGTAGCAATCTCGCTTTGAACTCTTCGATTTTAAAGTATAATCACCCCGCAGAAAGGTGCTTTATGTTTAAAAATATTGTCAGAGTCCTCGGTGGGGACCCCATCAGAAAAGAAATGGAAAAAATGTCACAGGTGGTCGAAGAGATCAACCTGCTGGAAGAGGAATTTGAAGCGTTAAGCGGCGAAGCCCTGCTCGCCAAAACCGGCGAATTTAAACAGCGGCTCGAGGAGGGCGGGCAATTGGACGATCTCTTGCCAGAGGCTTTCGCCGCAGTGCGCGAAGCCAGCAAGAGGACGCTTGGGATGCGCCATTACGACATCCAATTGATCGGCGGCGCGACGCTGCATGCCGGAAAGATCGCCGAAATGCGCACCGGTGAGGGCAAAACCCTGGTCGCGACCCTCCCGGTTTACCTGAATGCCCTGACCGGAAAAGGCGTGCACCTGATAACCGTTAACGACTATCTGGCACGACGCGACGCACGCTGGATGGCGCCCATCTTCCATGCGCTCGGTCTCTCCGTTGGCGTGCTGCAGATGGCTGGCCGCACCGAGAACGGCCGGATGGCTTTTCTGGTTGATCCGCAAGTCACCTCCCCTCACGAAGACCAGCACCAATTGCGGTTGGTGCTGCGCCGGGACGCTTACCTGGCCGACGTTATTTACGGCACAAACAGCGAGTTCGGATTCGATTACCTGCGGGACAACCTCACCCTGCGGCTGGATGACCGGGTACAGCGCGGTCACCACTACGCCATCATTGATGAGGTTGACAACGTCTTGATTGACGAGGCCCGCACACCACTAATCATCTCCGGCCCGGCGCAGGAGGAAACCGAGTGGTACCTGCGCATGGTGCAGGTAGCCCGGGCGCTCAACCCCGACGATTACGAAGTTAATGAGAAAGACCGCACCGTCAGCCTGACAGAAATCGGCGAAGCCCATGTGGAGGAGCTTCTTGATACATCCCTGCGCGACCCGGAACGACCGGAAGACATCACCCCCGAACAGGCACGCCTGCTCGGGTATCTGGAACAGGCTCTGCGGGCGCAGTTCCTTTACCGCCGCAACAAAGATTATCTGGTACAGAGCGGAAAGGTTGTCATCGTGGATGAGTTCACCGGCCGCCTGATGCCCGGACGGCGCTGGTCTGAAGGCTTGCACCAGGCGATTGAAGCCAAGGAGGGTGTTAAAATCGAGCCCGCCAACGTCACCTATGCCACCATCACGCTGCAAAACTATTTTCGTATGTATGAAAAACTTGCGGGGATGACCGGTACGGCGCTGACCGAGGCGGAGGAATTCGATAAAATTTACAAGCTCGAGGTCTTCCCCATCCCAACAAACCTGGAATACCAGGCGCAGCGCCCTGAAACCGGGTTGGTCAACATTGAAGCCAAAGACGAGCAGGGCTATAAATACACCTACTACACCCAGCGCAGCGATTTGGAAAAGAAGCCGGTTTTCTGGCGGCGGAAGGATTACCCCGATGTAGTCTATCGCAGTGAGGAAGCCAAACTGCGCGCCATCACCCGCGAGATCATCCGTTTCCACGTCATCGGCCGCCCGCAGCTCATCGGCACCACCTCCGTAGAGCATTCCGACCGGCTTTCAGAGCGCTTGAGCGCGGAGCCGTTGCGGCGGCTGCTTCAGATTGAATTGGTACGCCAGGGGTGGATGGAAAAGAACAACCTGGAAATTCTCGACCGCCCCGTGCCAGAGTTGCAGCCTTTTCACAAGGACCTCAATGAGATCAACCCCGGCGATTTGCGCCCCCTGGCGCGCACCTTGGGGATCAGCCTGAACATGGAAGAGCCGGATAATTTGGAGCGCCTCGAGACAGCCTTGCAGCTCACCCCGCTCGACCGGCCGCGCCTGCTGCGCGTCATTCAGGGGGGCATCTCGCACAGAGTGCTTAATGCCCGCAAACATGACGAGGAATCGCAAATCATCGCCCGCGCCGGCGCCTTTGGCGCCGTCACCATCGCCACCAATATGGCCGGCCGCGGCGTGGATATCAAGCTGGGCGGCGAATTGACAGAGGAGATCCTGCGCGACGTCAACCGCGTACTCAACCGTGCCGGCGCCGACCCATTCAACATGACACACGAAGAGCGCCGCGTTGCGCTCCAGGAAATTCCTGCAGAAGAGTACGGTATTTACGAGGAGTCTGTCAACGCCTTTCTGGAATCTCTGGACGGAATGAAACGCGTACGCCAATTGGGCGGCCTGCACGTCATTGGCTCCGAGCGGCACGAAGCCCGCCGCATTGACAACCAGTTGCGCGGCCGCTCCGCCCGCCAGGGCGACCCCGGTTCTTCACGTTTTTACCTCTCACTGGAAGATGATCTGATGCGCTTGTTCGGCGGTCAGCAGGTGGAAAACCTATGGAAGCGCATTTTCTTCGATGACAGTTTGCCGCTTGAAATGCATATCCTCGGACGGCTGGTGGAACAATCGCAAGAACGCGTTGAAGGCAGCAACTTCGATGTCCGCAAGCACCTGCTGGAATACGATGATGTCCTCAATGCCCAGCGCAAACGCATCTACGAGCAGCGCGACCGTGTCTTTACAAAGGAAGACCTCAGCGATGACGTCCTCGAGATGCTGCGAGCCGATCTGCAGAACCGCATCCCCGAAGCGCTTAAGGACAAAGAAGGCCCCTGGAAACTGCTTGCCTATCTGGATGATATTCAACCCTCCTTCCAATTTGAGGAGATCAGCCAGCCTTCGTTCAGCTACCGGTTGTTAATTGACGCCGTGCGCGCTAAATTGCCCGAAGGTGCTCCACAGCCCGAAGCTCTGCGCTCTGCTTTATTGGAAATTGCCGGACAGGCCATCACCGCAGAGCGCGATCACCTGCTGGGCGGCATCAATACCCTCCTGGATAACCTCGAAGACAACCTGAAGAACCAAAGAGAAGAGCGCCTCGATACGCTGGATACTTTTTTTGATGGCTTGGAAGAAAGCGATGGCGTTGAAGCACGCCGCCCTCAGGAGCTGCTCAACGAATTGCAAGAGCTTGTACACTTGCCCCTCAAGCTCCCGCCCGACTCACTCCGCCGCCTGCCAGACGGTGACGACGACGTCCGCCTTGAGCTACGCGACCAGATGGAAGCCGCGCTTACACAACTGCAAACCAACCGTCTGATCGGCGCGGTTGAGCGCCGCCTGGAAGAGGAAACCGGCCTGCGCACTTCGCAATTGCGGGAACATACCTGGGATGAGATCGGGGACGAAGTCTACCACGCCGTGGAAAATATCTTCCAACAGCGCGCAGAGCGGCTGCTTGGGGAACAGGAGCAGATAGCCCGCGATCTTGATGCCATCCTGGGACATCTGCCCTCCGGTGAATTAAGCGACCGCATCATCATTGATCTACTGCAAGCCACTTCCGTCGGCTCCCGGCTGGCGTTTGACGCGCGCACGCATCGCAAAACACAGAAACAGTTCCAACGCCTGCGCTATTACTTTTTGGCAGCCTCTTTACTTCAAGCAAGCGTGCCAGAGGAAATCACCGGCCGTATTTTGGAACATCTGGAAGGCGCTCTGGAAGCCCTGCAGCGCGCCCGCGGCTTGTCTGAAATTCAGCGGCTCAGGGGTATGGAAGTCACCCTGAAGCAGATTGATGCCCGTGTGCAGGAAGAAATACAGCAAGAGGTGGGAGAAGAAGCGTTTGAAGCCATTGCTGCCAGGCCGCTTGGCGGGCTCGCGGAAGATGACCGTCTCACTGTCAGCGCCATCTTTGGCCGGTACATTCAGAACGAGATCAACCGTCAGCTTTTGCTGCGGGTTATCTCCGACCAGTGGGTGGAGTACCTGACCCGCGTGGAAGCGCTGCGCGTTTCGATTGGCCTGGAAGCCTATGCCCAGCGCGACCCCTTGGTGCAGTACAAAAGCCGGGCTACAACGATGTTTCAGGAATTGCTCGCGGATATCCGCGCCGGTGTGATCAGCCGCCTGTTCACGTATGCCGTGCGCACCGCGCCACCCGTGACCGCCCCAGCCGCAGACGCACAGCCCAATTCGCAACAAAATACAAGCTCCGGACAGGCTTCCTCTCAGGCCGACAATCGTAAAAAGAAAAAGCGGAAGCGTCATTAACTGCCAAAACACACTCAACTGGAGAGCTTTATGAAATCAACCCCTTTTTTACTGGTAATCATGGCGCTGATTTTTGCCTCTCTGGCATGTTCGTTGACCGGAAGCGGGACGAAAACCCCGTCAGCGGATGAAATCGCCACGCAGGTCGCAGCAACGGTAGCCGCACAGCTTACGGCGATAACCGGCGGCATCCCAACAACCGAAACGTTGACGCCAACAGCCGAAGCGCCGGCGCCAACAGCCACTCCTGCGCCGCCGCCCGTGTTGAGGCTTTTTTACAATGACGGCGCCGGTAATCTGTGGAGTTGGAGCGAGAGCGGCGGCGCGCGGCAATTAACTTTTTCGGGTGGCACGATTGATCTGGTTGCGGCGCCAGATGGCAGCCGGGTTGCCTATGTTAAAAGCAGCGATTATTTGAATCACAGCTTATGGGTGATCAACAACGACGGCAGCGGCGAACGGCAACTGGTTTCAATAGATGAGTTTTCCGCCATGAAGACCGACCCTGCCATGCAGGGGCTGGCGCCGGATTTCCTTGCCTGGACGCCGGATGGCTCCAGCCTGGTTTTTACAACCACACCCAAGTATGAGGGGCCGGGCTACACCCTCCAGGACGACCTGTGGATGGTCAACGCCAGCAGCGGGGAACGCCATCAGATCCTGGCGCCCGGCGTGGGCGGCGCTTTTTACTTTTCTCCAGATGGTTCAAAAATGGCACTGGTTAAACCGGACCGAATCAGCATCGCCAACACCGATGGAAGCGATCTGCGGCAGGTTTTTACTTATACGCCGGTGACCACCTACAGCGAATACGCTTACCGGGCAGAGCCGGTGTGGTCCCCCGACTCGAGCAGCCTGTGGGTTGCCATCCCTCCTGAAGATCCCCTTTCCCCCGGTCAGCCGACCACGCTTTGGCGTGTCCCCGTAAATGATTCACCCCCCACCAGGCTGGGCAGCATCAATGTCAATTTTCTCACGCCGGTTGCGCTTTCGGCGGATCAAACCCGCATCCTGTATATCGGCGATGGCGCTGTCTTTGGGGATAACAACACTGAAGTTCATATTGCCAATGCGGATGGGAGCGGAGACAGCCTTTTCTTCGCAGGCGAGGCCGGTTCACCGCTTACCTGGTCGCCGGACGGGCTGCACTTCACCTTCGTCATCAGCGGGGCTTACAACACCCAGATCGGCCAGGTGGGCGGCAGCCATGCGAATCTGAGCGACACGGGCATGGCCGCCGCGGTGCGCTGGCTGGATAACAGCACCTACCTGTTCCTCAATCGAACCGCAGCAGGGTGGGAGATACGCCGCGCCACAATCGGAAGCCCAAGCTCTGCCTTGGTGTACCCGCCTGGCGATCCTGCGGCATACTTTTTGTTCTACGGTTTCGCGAATTAGCCGCCCAAAAACACCTTTAAAAAACATCCGGGTTGAGCCAGCTTAAAAAAGACAGCGTTCAACCCGGACGATCTTTCAAGGCCCTGCCGGAGAAAGGCAGAGCGCCTTTCGATCAGGAATATACCAGAGTACCGATTTTCTCCCCCAGCAGGGCACGCCGCAGGGCATGTTCATCCCAAAGATTCAGTACCAGAATCGGCAATTTGTTTTCCATGCAAAGAGAAATAGCCGTGCTGTCCATCACCTCGAGCCGGCGGTTGAGCGTCTCGAGGTGTGTCAACTCATCGAACATCGTCGCGCCGGGATTCTGGTGCGGGTCACAATCGTAAACCCCATCCACTTTGGTCGCTTTGATCAACACATCGGCGTCAATTTCCATCGCCCGCAGCGCCGCGGCCGTATCCGTGGAAAAATAGGGGTTGCCCGTACCGCCGCCAAAGATCACCACCCGTCCCTTCTCAAGATGGCGAATCGCCCTGCGGCGGATATACGGTTCGGCAACCGCGCGCATTTCGATGGCAGACTGCACCCGTGTCACCACGTCAATGCTTTCCAGCGCGTCCATCAACGCCAGGGCATTCATCACCGTCGCAAGCATCCCCATATAATCAGCCGTTGTCCGGTCCATCCCCAGTTCTATTCCATCGCGGCCGCGCCACAAGTTCCCCGCACCAATTACAATGGCAACACCCACCCCCATCTGATAGACTTCACGCACCCGCTCCGCGATCCAGCGGGCTGCCTGTGGATTGATGCCCATCTTCCCATTCAGCGCCATCGCCTCCCCACTCAATTTAAGCAAAACTCGACGGTATTTGAGATTATCCATAAAACCTCCTTGCAGGTATAAAAAAGGCCAACTCCCGTCGTTGGCCTTTAGGTAATTTACCCTTCTTCTTCTTCGGAACGCTCACCAAGCGCCCAGCGGGCAAAACGTCTGATAACAATATTCTCACCGATGGATGCCAGGTTCTGATTGACCAGTTCCTGCACGGTGATGCTCTCATCGCGAATGTAGGGCTGGCGCATTAATACAAATTCATCTTTGTATTTTTTGATCGAGCCCTCGATAATTTTAGGGATAATCTGCTCCGGTTTCCCCTCATCACGGGCTTTATTGGAGGCGATCTGTGTTTCATGCTCCAGCACGCTTGCAGGGATATCTTCCTCTTTAATATACAACGGTGCGGTGGCGGCAATTTGCAGCGCCAGTTCGTGCGCCAATTTACGAAAAGCTTCGGAGCGGCCAACAAAATCGGTCTCACAATTGACTTCCACCATCACGCCCACCCGGCCATTGCCGTGGGAATATAACTCGACCACACCCTCAGACGCTTTACGGCCCGCACGTTTGCTGGCCAATGCCAGACCTTTCTCTCGCAGGTGGTCCAGGGCGGCCTTCAAATCACCATTTGATTGCTCCAGTGCTTTGCGACAGTCCAAAATACCTGCCCCGGTAGCTTCACGCAGTTCTTTAATCATTTCGGTTGTAATGGTTGCCATAATCTTCAAAAATCCTTCGAAAAATCAGTTTCCTGGTTGCAATAGATGGTTCAAGCCTCATCAGACGCGGTAACGTCGCCGGCACTTTTTGCTTCTTCTTCCACAGCAGCTTCTTCTGCTTTCACTTCGCCGGTTTCACCAACTTCTTCAGCAGCCTCTTCCCCGGGCCGGCTGAGCTTGGCAAGCGTAGACTCACCCAGCAAATCCACATCCTCCAGTTCTTCATCCCGGTAGACCATCGGGCGGCGGGTAACACTCACCTGTCCTCTAACCGATTCGGCTGAAAGCTCTTCAATCACATCATCTTTGCGCATGCCAATGCCTTCCAGCACTGCATCGGCCATTTTGCCCACCAGCAGTTTGATTGCACGGATGGCATCATCGTTCGAAGGAATCACATAGTCTATCCCGCTGGGATCGCAGTTGGTATCCACCAGTGCAATGACCGGGATGTTTTTCAGGTTCGCTTCATGAATACAGGTCGCTTCACGGCCAATATCCACCACAAAAAGTAAGTTGGGAATGGTCTTCATGTTGCGAACACCACTTAAGCGAAGCTCCAAACGCTTAATTTCGCGTTCGATCATAATACGCTCTTTTTTGATAATGCGGTTAATATCGCCGCTGTCGCGCATTTTCTCAAGCCGTTCCAACTCTTGAATACGTTGATAGATTGTAGTCCAGTTGGTCAGCATCCCGCCCAGCCAACGCTCGGTTACATAGGGCATACCACAGCGGATAGCCTCATCGCGGATCGTCTCCTGGGCCTGGCGCTTGGTGCCAACAAACATGATATTGCCGCCCGCCATGACCGCATCCCGAACCAGGGTATAAGCCGTATTGAGCGACTTGACCGTTTGCTGCAGGTCAATGATATGGATCCCGTTCCGTTCGGTGAAAATATAGGGTTTCATTCGGGGATCCCACTTATTTGTGCGGTGTCCGAAATGTACACCGCTCTCGAGAAGCGCTTTCATCGAGATAATACTTGCCATAACCTTTTCTCCTTTGCGTTTTTCCTCCGCTCCGTCATCCCAGTTTTTCACTGCCCACGGCAGCACGCAAAAACCAGTCGGAGAGCGTGTGGGTTGAGTTTAAGCCGGTCAAGTATATCATGGTTTTTCGTGAATCTGCAGGCCATTTTGAGCGCGGCAACTCTCAATCACGCTTCCCGGCACACCATTCCAACACCCACGCCCTTCTCCCGCAACGTTCCCGCCACAATAAACACCACACAGTACAAGCCCGGAATATAAGCCAACCCATGCCAGCTGGAGCGATCATGGAACGATCACACTCTCCGCCGGACTTTATAGTAAAATGACAGGCAGAGCACCTCTGCGAGGTGCCGGTCCGGAGAGTCGCTGCTTGTGTGCGTCTAAGAGAGGGAGAAGTCAGGGGCGGTCAGGCTCACAAATTTTTTAGAAACGAGGTGAAATCATGGCTCCTGTGGTCATTGTTACTGACAGCAGCGCTTATTTACCAGAGGGGATTGTCACCGCCTATCCGATTCACGTGGTTAATTTGAGCGTAAACTGGGATGGGAAAACCTATCGCGATGGTATAGATATTAAGGCAACAGAGTTCTACACCCGTCTCTCCCAATCTAAAAGCCTGCCCACTACCAGCCAGGTTTCGGCTGGCCAGTTTCAAGCTGTATTTGATGAGTTGCTCGCAGCCGGCTATGATGTGTTGGTGCTGCCAATCTCCAGCGGGATCTCAAGCACTTATCACTCCGCTGCCAGCATTGTGAACAATTACCCCGCCGGCCGTATCGCGCTGTTGGATACCAGGCTGGTTTCGATGGCGCTTGGTTTTCAAGTTCTGGCGGCAGCCCGCGCGGCTGCCGCCGGCGCCAGCCTGGAGGAATGTAAACAGGCAGCCCTTCAAGCTTATCCACGGATCGGCGTGTATTTTACGGTCTCCGACCTCAAATATCTCGCAGCCGGCGGCCGCATCAACAGCGCGAAACGCCTGCTGGGCTCCGTTCTCGATGTCAAGCCTGTTCTGGAAATCCGGGAAGGAAAGATCGAACTCGTCAGCAGCGTGATCTCACGCCGCAAAGCGATTGAAAGAATGCTCGCGCTGGTGGAAGAGGGCATCAACGGGCGCAGCCCGGTGCGAATTTCTGCTTTCCATGCCCTGGCGGAGGAGGCCGCGCAGGAATTGTTGGAAACAGCGCGGAAACGATTTTCTCCCGTTGAGAGCATCCTGGCGGAAGTCAGCCCGGTGATCGGGTCGCATACCGGACCTGGCACCCTTTCAATTGCCTATCAAGCTGGCGGCTGATCCTCAGCCGCACAACATGGGTATGGATGGACAGCCGTATCCTGTGGCATTCAACCCGCATAGCATTTTTTTAAATTTTGAGGTATGCTTAAGCATACCGGTCGGGATGAGTGTTTTCATACAGCCGGTTAAAAAAATAAAACCGGCCGGAAAAGCTACCAATTGTAGGGATTTCACTGCATTTTAAGGAGGTTGTTGTGATCAAAGATACCCTGAAAGAAGCTGAAACCCGCATGAAAGGCGCCATCCAAGTGCTGGAAGATGATCTGGCGGGTATCCGCACCGGACGGGCTTCTCCCGCTTTGCTGGAGCGCTTGCAGGTGGAGTACTATGGTGCGCCGACACCGCTGCTTCAGCTTGCTTCCATCAGCGTCCCCGAACCTCGCCAGCTCCTTATCCGACCCTTCGACGCCACAACGCTCAAAGCCATCGAGCGTGCAATCCTGGCTTCAGACCTGGGCTTGACACCCAATAACGATGGGAAAACAATCCGCCTCAACCTACCCCCCCTCACAGAAGAGCGCCGCCGGGACCTGGGCAAAGCAGTCAACAATCGCACTGAGGAAGCGCGCGTAGCCGTGCGCAATATCCGGCGGGATTTGCTGCGCGACCTGCGCGAGTTTGAACAAGAGAAGCTGATCTCCGAAGACGAACACAAGAACGGCGGAGAGGAACTGCAAAAACTGACCGACCACATGGTCAAGCAAATAGATGCGGTAGCTGAGCGCAAACAGAAAGAAATCATGGAAGTTTAAAACCTCGCCAGCATGGATCCCGATAAAAACTACAAGCCCCTCACAAAAATACCCACCCATATTGCCGTGATCATGGATGGCAACGGGCGCTGGGCACGCGCCCGCGGGTTGCCTCGCCTGGCAGGGCACCGCGCCGGCACTGAGAACCTGCGCCGCGTGATCGCCGCCTGCGTGGAGTTTGGCATTCAATATTTAACCATCTATGCTTTTTCCACGGAGAACTGGGAACGCCCGCAAGAAGAAGTCAGCGGACTGATGTTAATTGTGGAAGATGTGATTGACCGCGAACTTGAGGAGTTGAACCGTCAGGGTGTCCAGCTTCGACATATTGGCCATCTTGAACGCCTGAAACCGAAGCTGCAAAAAAAAGTGCTCAAAGCCATCGAGAAAACAAAAGACAATAACCGCTTGATCCTCAACATTGCGTTTAACTACGGCGGCCGCGACGAAATCACTTGTGCAATTCGCAGCATGATTGCCGACGGCATAAAAGCGGAAGAGGTAACCGCGGAGTTGGTTGGAAAATACCTCTTCACCCGCGATATTCCGGATCCTGATATCATCATCCGCACATCCGGCGAAATGCGCATCAGCAATTTTATGATCTGGCAAGCCGCCTATGCGGAATGGTACGTGACCCCAACCTTTTGGCCGGATTTTGACAAAGACGAGCTTTATAAGGCAGTGGTTGATTATGCTCACCGGGAGCGCCGCTACGGGCGCGTCCTGGAACCTTCGGAGTGCGTACCAGATGCTGACGAAACGTCTCCTCGTTGTTAATATCTTAATCCCCGTTCTGATTCTTTTCATTGTAGCTGGAGGCTGGCCCTATACTCTGTTAATCTCAGCAGCCCTGGCTCTGGCCGCATGGGAATACGGCCGGATTTTTCATACCGGGGGCTATTCCCCTTCCCGCGGGCTCCTCATTGCCGGTGTGCTGGCTTTATCGCTTGGGCGTGCTGTATGGGGATTTCAATACGTTGATCTCATTCTGGGCGCTCTTGTGCTGGCGGCGATGACTGTACATGTGTTGGCTTATGAGCGCGGGAAGACACAATCTGCAGTAGATCTGGGCATTACGCTTGGCGGCATTCTCTATCTCGGTTGGCTTGGCGCTTACCTCATCTCGCTCCGCAATATGCCGGATGGATTGTGGTGGACGCTGCTGGCACTGCCTTCGGTCTGGCTGGCTGATAGCGGCGCTTACCTCTTCGGGCGACGTTTTGGCAAGCATAAGCTTGCACCCCGCCTCAGCCCCAACAAAACCTGGGAGGGGTACCTGGGGGGGATCTTCATGGGCGTAGTTACCACGACCCTGCTGGCATGGCTTTGGCAATTGCGCGCTCCGGCAGTTACACCCTTGGTGGGTTTGGCCATCGGTCTGGCAGTTGCAATTTTGACCCCCCTGGGCGATTTGGGAGAAAGCATGTTCAAGCGCCAGTTCGGGTTGAAGGATTCAGGCAATCTCCTGCCCGGTCATGGCGGAATGATGGATCGGATTGATTCCTGGTTGTGGGCAGGAATAATCTGCTATTATCTCATTATCGGATTAGGATAATCCCCGCGCTGGTTCGCGGGGAAACAAACATCAATTCAGGAGAGTGAAAATGAACAGCTTTGCACATCCTACTCGTAATCTGGCACTTGAACTGGTTCGTGTAACCGAAGCAGCGGCTCTGGCTGCCGGACGGTATATGGGTCGGGGCGACAAAATTGCCGCCGACCAGGCTGCCGTGAATGCCATGCGATTGATCTTGAATACCGTGCAGATGGATGGGATTATCGTAATTGGCGAAGGCGAGAAGGATGAAGCGCCGATGCTTTTTAACGGTGAACGCCTTGGCACAGGCGACAAGCCGGAAGTGGATATCGCCGTAGATCCCATTGATGGCACCCGCCCGCTGGCATTTGGCCGTTCCGGGTCAATCTCGACGGTGGCGCTGGCGCCGCGCGGCACGATGTTTAATCCCGGGCCGATCGTTTATATGCACAAAATCGCCGTAGGACCCCAGGCGCGCGGCGCGATTGATATCAACGCGCCGGTCGGCGTCAATCTGCACAATATCGCCCGCGCCATGTCTGTGGATGTTGACGATCTGGTTGTGGTGATCCTGGACCGCCCGCGCCACGAGCAGTTAATCGCAGATGTACGCCGCTGCGGAGCGCGTATTCGCCTCATCCATGATGGCGATGTGGCCGGCGCTTTAATGACCGCCGACCCGGATTCAAATATTGATGTACTCATGGGAATTGGCGGCACTCCGGAGGGTGTGCTTGCGGCTTGCGCACTGCGCGCTACCGGCGGGGAAATGCAAGGAAAATTATACGCCCGCGACGATAAAGACTACCAGGCGGGCAGAGATGCCGGCTACGACTTTGACAGGGTGTTAATGATCGAAGACCTGGTATCCTCTGATGATGTCTTCTTCGCGGCGACCGGCCTGACCACCGGCGAACTCCTTAAGGGTGTCACCTATTTTGCCGATGGCGCACGCACCGAGAGCCTCGTTATGCGCGGGCTGACCGGCACCACCCGGCGCATCAGTGCCACGCACAGCCTGAAAAAACTCGACTTGGTCAGTTCCATCCATTACTAACCACGTAACAAAGCGGAGCGCCCAAAACATTTTGGGCGCTCCGCTTATTTTGTTGTGTTTATACGAACAGCCGGATCAATTTTTCGGTCAGATCCACGGCTTCTTCCAGTTTTTCCGGGCTGATCCATTCCAAATTGTCATCCGGTGTGTGCGCAAAGTCCAAGTTCAACAGCCCGCCCTGGCTGATTGCCAGGGTAGGGATGCCGTGTGGGTAGAACCAGGAATGGTCGCTGGCAGGCCAGGGTTCGGTCTGCATGGCGCCGGGGAACTGACGGATGACTGCCCGGGCGGCTTGTTCGATCGCCGCCGGAACTTCGAAAAAGGCCACCGTGGTGGTCTTAAGGGCATGACCGATGCCATCCAGGTTGATGGCGGCAAGAATATCCTCGGCGGGCCGGTCAAAGCGGTTGATATAAGCCTGGTCAACCGACATGCTGTATTCTTCACCGCCGAAGAATACCAATTCGACCGGCACGGACGGGCTTTCCGCCAGGCTTTCGGCCAGCGTCAGCAGCGCGCCTGCACCGCTGGCATTATCCCACGCGCCGGGGGTGTCAATTTTTGTGTCATAGTGTGCGCAAAGCACAATCCGCTTTCCAGCCGCGGAGGTGCGGCGCGCGATCAGGTTCTTTGCCTTCCCGGCTTTGCTCTGGCTGCAAATTTTCACGCTCACGGTCTGCCCAGCCGACCGGATCAGCCGTAAGCCCTCTCCGGCCGGTACTGTAACCGAAGGGATGGTGAACTGGCAGTCTTCAATCAGTGCCCAGCGTTTGTGCAACTGCGGGTGAACGGCGATGATGGCAGGCGGGCGTTTTTCCTCCAGCGCCTGAACAACCCGGTGGTCATTCTCACTGGCATAGAAAGCTTCTTTTACAGTCAGCGGTTCCCGCGTCAGGTAGCCGTAAAGCACAGGGATGCAGCAGGTAAGATCAGCCGCCTCCAGTTCGGCCAGCGTCCCAAGCGGAACGAGGGGCGCTGCCGCATGGCAGGGCGGGGAGAAAACATTGGGAATGGCATCCATGGGCTTGCCGTCCAGTTCCAAGCGGGTTTCTTCTGCAAACCAGTATGGAAAGTCAATCGCCTGGGCTTCCACATCAAGGCCACATTTTTCCAAAACTTCACGAATATAGCCGCCGGCGGTATGGTAGCCCGGCGCGGCGATCATGCGGCATCCAATTTCCCCTGCCAGATGTTGGACGTGTTCATAGACTCTTTTGCCGAAATTTTTCATGGATAACCCCTGTTCTGGCGAGTGAATGCCGGGGCGGCATTTGAGACTGCCGGTTGCGTGCCGCCTGTCATCAGGCAGCGGCGCGCGGGTTCAAAAGGTGCTTCCTGGCACCCTCTGATTATACAGGAATCGGGATGGACTACTTAAACAAAAGCAGCCCCCGGTGAGGGGGCTGCTCGCTTGGGCTAATGTTACCGGATCGTGTAGGTGATATCTGCGTTGACCGTGAGCACGAGCTGCCCGGATGAGACCGGAACATCAGCGGCTGCAGAAACTCCACCATACCCCTTACCTTCAAACACGGGAACAGGGCTGCCAGCCGTATAGGTGCTGACCATAAGGATCTCTCCTAATTCCACGGAGGCGGCTTGCGCAATTTGCTGCGCGGTGTTCTGGGCATCTTGAACGGCAGCCTTACGGGCATCTGCCAGCGCGGCCTGCTTGTCGGTTACATCAAACTGGATGCTGTTGATGTTGTTTGCCCCGGCGCTGACAACTGCATCCAGCATCTCGCCGAGCCTGTCCAGTTTGCGCACGGTGACGATGACCACATTGTCAACAACATAATCCGTCTGGGTGATCTCTCCGGTGGGACCATATTGCGGCTGCGGGTACACATTGAACGCACTCGTCTGGATATCTTTGGCTTCAACGCCCATGCCGGTCAGCACTTTCGAAATAGCCTGTGCCTGCGCGTTATTTTCGCGCAGTGCAACGCCCACTTCACTCGCCCGGCTTTGCACACCCACACTGATATAAGCCAGGTCGGGAACAAGGTAAGCCACCCCTGTCCCGGAGGCGGAAATCGAGCGTTGGGCGGCCTCTTTCGCAGCCGGCGCCGGGATAACCGTCCCACAAGCCGCTAAACCAAGCGCCAGCATCAGGCTGATAAGGACAACCAGGTGTTTTTTTGAAATCATTGTATTCTTCTCCTTCTTGAATTGATGGTTTTAAACAAGTAGACGATTTGCCGAAAAAAAAGTTCCTGGGAAATTTTTTAAACAGTTTTAGGAATCATGACAGTTCTCATTTTTTACTAAACTGTTATTGATCAAGGAAATTGAGGGCAATTTCAAACCCGCTTTATATTGAAGATATACCTCGTGGCCAAAAGAAGGCAGAAATAAATATTGTACATATTGTTTATATCGGTGAAAAGGAATTGCCCTTCTTAAAAGAAGAGCTAAAAAAGAAGGGCATGAGACAGTTATTGCAAGCATCGTCAAGGGAATCTGTCCTGGCTCCCGTGGTGGATTTGCGACTACAACATTGACTCTGAATGAAGTACAAACAGGAGATTATGACGCCGTTGTTTTTGTGGGCGGCGGTGGGTCAAAGATGTACTTTGCCAACGAAGGCATCTTACTTATCGCCCGAGAAATGTACAAAAGAGAAACAGTTGTTGCGGCTATTTGTCTTGCTCCGGTGATTCTGGCAAATGCTGGAATTCTAAAAGGAAAAAATGCCACTGTTGCGGGAACTGAAGCCAGGACGATGGAGAACAAGGGACAAGATATACAGGGCCTGGGGTTGCTGTAGACGGGAATATTGTTACAGGGAATGCCTCCAAGAGTTCAAGGCTATTTGGACAAAAAATCAACGAGCTGTCGAAGGCGCGTGGTCTTTGAGTCTGATGTAAAATTTCAGCATGTCAGTAATTTCGTCTGTTATCCACCATCGTGCCTTGCGTTCCGCGAGTGCTCCTGACAAAGTGTTCTCAGGACAGGATATATGTCCTACCTTTCGCATCGGTGAGCGGTTGGCGCACATATTGGACAATTCGGAGGTGAAGCGCTTCGCCAATGAAAAAACTCATTGACGGCATCCATCGTTTTCAGTCCGGCATCTTTGAGGGGAAGAAGGAGTTGTTCGAGCGTCTCGCCAAGAGGCAAGAGCCGGACGCTCTGTTTATAACCTGTTCCGACAGCCGCGTCAGTCCGACGCTCCTGACTCAGACCGTCCCGGGCGACCTCTTCATTCTTCGCAACGCCGGCAACCTCATTCCGCCCTATGGTCCGCTTCACGGCGCGGAAGCCGCTGCCATCGAATATGCCATCGAAGTCCTGGCGGTCAAGGATGTCATCGTCTGCGGCCACACCTATTGCGGCGCCATGAAAGCAGTGTTGGATCCGGCCTCGCTGGACCGCTTGCCGGCAATGAAGGGCTGGCTGACGTACGCCGAGGCCACAAGACGGGTGATGGACACGCACTATGAAGATCTGTCGAATGAGGACAGGCTGGAGGTCTGCATCGAAGAAAACGTGCTTGTGCAGATCGAGAATCTGAAGACGCACCCCTCGGTTTTGGCGGCAATGTCGCGTGGAACCCTGCGGCTCCACGCGTGGGTCTACGAGATCGAGAGCGGCAACGTAATGGCCTTCGACGACCAGACCGGCCAATATCTCCCGGTCGCGGAGGCGGGCCGCGGTGTTGCCGAGCGCCCGGATCGCCTGTCGCCAAACCGCGAGATCTGACCGGGATGCTCCAGGTCCGAGTACGAGTTGGGCTGGGAGCGCTACGCTCTTCAAACACCCATCCAACCGGTGACCGTTGTGATTGACCGGGCGCGTTGCCTGGCAACCGTCAAGACTCAAGATCGAGAGATCGTACTGCGCGACGTTCCAGTAGGCGAAAGTCCCTACAGCCTGCTCCAGCAGGTAAACGCTGTTCTTGCGCAAAGCTGCCAGCCCTTTGTGGCCTGGCGTCTGGAGTGGGTCAGCGGCGCCATAGTACCCGCGGAGGAAGGCGACTTCATCACCGAACTGGCACGTGAAATGCTGCGCGGTGCTGAGCTGGACGATTTGCAGTCGCTCTTTGCCGACAAGATGCGGGTATCAAGCCCGCCGATGGGCAGCCTGACTGAAATTAGCCCGGCGCTGGTCCCCGTGAGTCCCAAGACCTGGCTGGAATGGGCGCTGAAACACCAAGCGGCTAAAATCGCTGCTGGTAGAAGGTCGTCAGGTAAACGGAGCAATACTGTACAGCCAGGCCAGTTGTCAACTTGGAGTAACCTGAAGGAGGAATAACCAAACCACAGAGACATCTCACAATCAACGCTCCGGTTCTGACATCATGGATGTCAGAACCGGAGTTTCCTTTATACTCTAAGCAATACTTCCTACGCCTCTGCGGTTTGCACGGCGCGGAGGTACCTATTACCAAGGTGATTACCACATTGGATAATTGGCATTATTTATTCGTATTCCACAGAATTTGACCTATTTACGGAGATCAATATCAAATTGAGAGCATAGATTTTGTTTAGTACGCCTAGCAAAGATGCTTGATCGGATAACGACCCACACAACCTCGTCTCACCGTTCGGGTCATTATGGATCGACAGCCCTCCAAACCAATCAGACCATCGATCTGTAAGGTGTCCCTCAATCCGAATCTCATAGATACACGGCTTGTCCATCGGAAATCCTATAGGTGTAACAGGGGGAGAAGGCTCTCCGTCCAGGTACGGATAGCGTTCCAATCGCAGTGATCGCCCTCTTTCCAGGCACCCGCCAGTGCCACAAGCCGCATAGCCAGCGTGTTGAGCGAGAAGGGTATTTTGGAGAAATCCAGTGCGCCGGCAAAATAACCTTCGCAGACCGGACGTACCATGTCGTAAACTGGCTTCGTCCAATCCTTCAGACCCTCTCGATATTGTTCTGCATTTTTCATCGAAAGAGTAATGCACACCATAAAGGCGGCAAATGGTTTTTGCCTCAGTTCTCCTTGGTGATCGTGCAGGAACTCCATAGCTTCTGGCAGCCACTTTCGCCCACGGATGGCGCTGCCAGCCACAACCGCCCGATAAGGAGCCAGATCTTCTACTTCTTGCATGGGCAGCACGTCAACCTGTATCCCACTTTCTGTCAGGGTCTTGCCAATCGCTTCCGCCACTCCGGCGGTGGATCCGGCCCGACTGGCATAAGTGACTAAAACTTTGTCATTCATTGTCTATAACCTTTCATGATCTTCCAAGTTGAAAAAATCTGCGGGCAAGCAGGATTTGATATGCCATCAATAGCAAACCACCTGGTAAGGAAACCACCATGGCGGTATCGTATTTCTCAGACACAAAGGCGGCGAGGACGAAAAAGACGGACATCAGGCTAAAGCCCGCCAACCCTGTCAGAGCGGTCCATCTTCCGAATATCCCACCCCGCAACATCACTATAGTGATCAAAGTGCCAGCGGTTTGCGTGAAGAAGAATCCCATAAACGTTCCCGGAGTCAGGTCTGCGCCTTGCGCCAGCAGGGCGCGCCCGGTGGCTTCCAGCAAGGGTTTCTGCGTCTCCGCCGCGACGGCATACTGTCTGCTCAACGCGAACAGCGAAAAAACTGTATTGCTCGACAGATAAACCGCTGTCCCGATGAAAAACAAGATGGAGGCCAGCGCAGCAGGTGCAGGCTGCTCCCGTCGGTGGACGCGGTATAGGGCCAGGTAAATCGGGATACCCAGCGACAATGTGATAGTATTGATCAAGCCCAGGTTGCTGAACGCAAAGAACTGGTTCGTCTGAAATAAGTTGAACCACTCGACAACGTTGACTGTGCTGTTGTCTCTCGCTTCGCCTCCCATCATAGACGTAATGGCATCCACAAGCCCCGCAATCACGATCAACAATGCCATAATCCCTGCTGTTTTATAGAAAGCCTTCCACTGCACGTTGGTTTCGAATGTAGACTGATCCATTTGTAAATCCTTTTTAGACATTTTTGCTCCTTATACTTAATCCAATGTTATCGAGTCGGTTCATTTAGCGCCCCGGCGATCATCCTGTCCTAGCTGAAATAGCTTACGGGCGATCAGGACGTACCAAACCATGCTCGCAATCCCACCAACCATAGCAAGGGTCAAAACCGCATCATGGGATGACGGCACGAAAGATGCGAAGAAATCGTATATAAAGAGACATCCAAATCCAACCATTCCAGCGAAAGCAGCCGCCTTGCTGAATACCTTGCCTCGCAGCATCACAATGGCCATAAGGGTGGCGGCAATTTCCGATAGAAAGAATGCCAGATATGTACCGGGTGTATGGCTCTGCCCGACCGAGAGTAGCGCCTGCCCTGCCGCCTCTAAAATCCCTCTTTGAGCCTCAGTAGTGGCAGCCGCGTAGCGATGGCTCAACTCTAACATCGGGAATGCTCGGTTGGTTGCGAAAAAGGTCGCATCCGCAATGAAAGCGATGATCATCGCCAAAGCAGCAAAAGGCTGATTTACGCTTCGGTGGGCGATGTATAAGGCAAGGTACAGTGGTATCCCCAGCGTGACCATCACAATATTCAAAAGGCCCAGGTTGCGCAGGCCCAAGAACCAGTTGTCTTGGAATAGCCTGAACCAGTCGATGACCGTCTCGGTGGTCGCATAACCGCCAGGGAGGAAGGTGATGAGGATCTCGAGCAGCGCAGTCAGCACGATCAACAGTGCAGCCAGGCCACCGAGCTTATAGAACTTATTCCAGTTAGAATCTACAGTTTCGGTATTTGCCTCATAGAGATGGATAGTTTGGCATTGTGCGGTCATTTCTTTCTCCTTTCTTTTACACACACAATATAGAACATCGAGCGAGAGATGTCACTACACCAAGGTACTGTCTTTTAGAGCGTGACAAAAAAAGAGCAGGTATACCAAAGTACACCTGCTCTCCGAGTGGATTTGAATGGGAGACAGGAAATTACTCGTCTTGTGAGAGCAATCCGAGCTGGCGGGCGCGAGCAACCGCCTGGGTGCGGCTGTTGATGTTCAGCTTGCCGTAGATATTGCCGGTGTGCTTCTTCACCGCACTCACGGTGATGACCAGTTTCTCGGCGATCACCTGGTTCGAATCACCTTCAGCAATCAGGCGCAGTACTTCCAGCTCGCGGGAGGTCAAAGCCTCAACCAGGGAGCTCACTTCCGGTCCTTCACTGATTTCTTCTTTAGACGGGAGTTTTGGGGGGAAAGCAGCCAATATTTCCTGAACGTATCCGGGACGAACCTTTCCCAGCAAATCGCTCTTTTGCAAAGCAATCAGGATCTTTTCTACCGGTTCCCCTTCCTCTACAAAAATGCTGATGAAGCCTTCCGGTTCGGCCAACTCCAGGGCTTTAGCGGCTTCGATCAGGCTTTGACGTTCAATCCCCAGGGCAGCATGCAACTGGCTGGCTAGCAGGAGCGTCTCCAGGACGATCAGAAGATGTTTGCAGGCAAACTCTTCTTGGAACGTGCGCTCGGCAAGGTCAACGCCCCGCTCCAGGTTCGACCGGTCTCCTCTGCGTTTGGCGCGGTAAAGAAGGATGCGCAGCGCGCTCTTGTACAATTTGCCGGCTGTGAACGTGATGTTGGAACCCGGTGTTAGCTTTGGATAACGAAAACTGTCGCCGAAGCTGAACCCTTCCGCGGTAAGCAGTTGCTCGGCCTCTTCCAGCCGGTCCAGGGCGAGATCAATCCAAACCCGTTGGGCAATAAGGTTTTCCCGCACCATCGTCGGAGGGATCTGCCCCGCCAGGTCGCTTGCCTTCTGCATTTCTCGAGCCGCAGCTTCCAGGTCTCCTTCCATCAGGAACATTTTCGAGAGCATGATGGAGTGATAGATCTCCGGATCGCTGTAACCGCTCTTCCCGCTCACTTCCATCGAGCGCTGCGAATACTTCCTGGCCTGGTCGAGCTCTCCCCAGTAGTAATACACCTCCCCCATCTCGCCATACAGGGTCGCGCCGAAGGGGATTTTCTTACCCGAGGCCTCCAGTCGGCGTATCCCTTCCGTCACAATATCAAAAGTGCGGTGGAGCTGGCCTTGCTTCAATGTCATCTGGGCGTGACCGGAGATCCCCAGGATCTCGAAGGTATAGTCTCCTGCCTGCCGGGCTTCCCGGGCGATCATCTGAAAGGCCTCAGCGGCGTGGTCGTAATCGTAGGTGAGTTGAAAGGCCTTCGCCAGGGTGATGTAGATCATGCCGCGAACCTGAGGATCCACCTCAGGAAGGATCTCCCGCGCCCGAAGAGCCAGGTCGCGGCTCGCTTCTGGCTTCCCTTGCCCCATCAGGAGTTCGGCCTGGATCGCCAGCCACTCGCCTTGGAGAGACGGGGACAACCTTTCTCCTTCAGGAGTAGAAAAAAGGAGCTTCAGGCGCTCGACGGATGGGATGGCCTGGGGGATTGCGCCGCGCAACAAGTACATCCAGGCAACAGCCACCAGGATCTGTGGGCTTTTTGCAATGTGCCCTTGAGGAATCTCCTGCAGCCAGCCTTCGACGGTCTGTAATGACGCCTGGAGGATCATCGGCAAGGCGACCTTTTCAACCAGCTCCACAGCATGGGGATAATCTTCTGCCGCCAGGGCATGTTCGATGGCCTCGGCGGCCAGGCCTGCCTTTTCGTACCAGGCCGCGGCGCGCCGGTGCAGGTCACTCTTAGCAACCCTCGATGCACCTCGCTGAAGGCGCACCCGGAGCAGATCGGCAAACAGGTGATGGTAGCGATACCATTCACCTTCATCGTCCAATGAGATGAGGAAAAGGTTTGCCCGGCACAGCTCCTCCAGCATAAATCGCCCATTCTCCAAGCCGGTGACCGCCTCACACAGCCCTGGGCTCAGGCGATCCAGGATAGAGCAGCGCAGCAAGAATTCTTGCATCTCTGTGCTCTGACGCTTGAGCACTTCCTCGACCAGGTAATCGGCAATATAGACATGGCTGCCGGTAAAGGCTTTGACGAATCCAGAAATATCTTCTCGCCCCTGCATGGATAGGGCGGCAAGCTGCAGCCCGGCGATCCAGCCCTCTGTTCGCTCTTCTAGAGCCACAGTGTCTTCTGATTTCAGATGCAGACCCATCACCTTGTTGAGGAATGCTGCTGCCTCTTCGGTGGTGAAACGCAAATCTTGGGCGCGTATTTCAACCAGCTGGTTGCGGGCGCGAAAGCGGGCTAGAGACCAGGGTGGATCGATGCGTGTGGAGATCAGAACATGCAGCTTTCCGGGCAGGTGATCGAGCAGGAATGAAAAAGCCGCCTGAATAGTCACATCTTGGATGACATGGTAGTCGTCCAGGACTAACACAAGCTCTTGGTCCAGGCTGGCAATATCATTGACCAGGATAGTTGGGATCGTCTCGGCAAGAAGCGGCTGGGGTGATTGCAGCAAGGCCTGCGCCGGCGCGCCTACACCGGCGTACGCCGTCTGGCAAGCGGCGATCAAATAGCTCCAAAAACGAGCTGGGTCATTGTCGCCTTCATCCAAGGAGACCCAGGCGACCGGCTGTTGAATCTGTGATACGCATTCACTCAATAAGGTTGTTTTGCCAAATCCTGCGGGGCTAGACAGCATTACAAAACTACCCGGCCGGCTCAGGCTGGCTATTATTTTTTCGGTAAGGCGCGGGCGCGCGATAGCGTTCGGCCGCGCGGGTGGAATATAAGTCTTAGTAGAAAGAAGTGAAACGGACATCCTGCGATGGATTATACATCGTGCCTGATTTAGGTGGAAAGTCCGGGAGCGTCATTATTCATGCCGACCAACTCTCCATGTTCAGCAAGTGTTTGGGAGCAGCCTGATCTATAGAAAGATTTCCTACAATCAACGCTCCGGTTCTGACATCATGGATGTCGGAACCGGAGCACTTCAAAAGGCCATTGTATACATTTCATTGGATTTATATCATTCTTCCAGCTTTCATGTTTCATACTTTTGCGTAAGATCTTTTGGTCTACTATGAATGAGCCAAAAGGATAGTGCACCAATGACGGCGCCGCCAATTAAAGCGATGATGATCCATTCAAAGAATTGACCCAGGATGATCCTTTTGAACATCTGCCAATAGTAATACCAGAATGTTTCATCCTTATCCCCAAAGATATTAAGGTGTTCAAGATGGGGCAATTCCCCCAGAGAAAGCAGGATACCATAATAAGCATAATAACTGAAGATGGCACATGACCACGCCAGCATGCCGGCGAGCATCGGGTTACGCATTCTTTATGCATGCGTGGCTTCACAGATGACCACCGGAATGATGGGAACCAACCAGATGCCGTAATTCATCCCGACAATGATCGGGATCACCAGGATCGATTCTCCCAGTCTGTTGTAGATATGCTGTGTGTCCGGTGATTAAGGGATGAACAACCCTTCTAAATCGCCTTGTAAGAGAGACGGCATCCGATAAGCTTCACATCCCTCCGGTTTAATCAACACTATCGTCGACTCTGTTGAATTCTGGCCCTTTAGGCTTACCCCCAACCAACCCGTGCGACTCCATTCAACTCCGGCCGCGCCCACATTATCCAATACCAGGTACATGTCGCTGCCATCGGGATGGACCAGGTACAGGCTGCTGTTATCCCGGCCTCGGTATGCAATCCAATTTCCATCCGGTGAAAGCTTGGGGTTGAGGAATTTTGGCGTACCATTCTCAATGGTGAAGCGCTCCTGGGTCGTGCCACTGACTAAGTCATAGGAGTATACCTTCCAGGCAGCGCCTCCGGTGTAGGGTGCCACGAAGAAAAGTTTGCCATCCGGTGACCAGCCGATGACCGATTCATAGCTCAAGTCGGAGATTTGGCGTGCCGGGGTGCCGTCGGTGGTGATGACAAATAGACTATTGATGACTCCGTCACCCATCCCCACGTAGGCGATCTGCTTTCCATCCGGTGACCAGTGCAGGTTGAACCCACCCGCGCCCGGTAAGATGTTCTCAGTCTGCGAAGCCACGTCAACAATGTGAATTCCGTTATCTGAGGCCGAGTAAGCTACCTGGCTGCCATCTGGTGACAGGGCTCCCCAATTGCCATTTGGAACCACCACCTGTTTCTGACTCCCATCCAAATTGTAGACTGCAAGACCCCATGTACCTGTATCCAGCTTTTCATAGATCAGGGCTTTTCCATTGGCCATTGTTGATGGAGCCGGTTGGAGTTGTGCAAGGGAATCCGCCGTCAAGCATAAGCCAGATTGAGGCGTCGGATTGGCTGGCAGATCAGTGCGGGGTGTGGGTGGAGACCACTGGCCTTGCCAGGTGATGGGGTCGCCGATAACAGCTAGGTTCGACAGAGTGACGGTAAGAACGCCGGTTGGAAGTTGGGCAAAGCTGAGGCTCGCGTTGAACTTTCCATCCGTCAGGCCTCCGCCTCCTCCACCACCTCCGCCGTTGGGAGTATATCCCACGATATGCACGCTGGCACTGTATACTTTTGGGTCGACCTGGAACATGAAGGAATAGCCATTGCGGGAATCTACGCTGATCGACGTCACCTTCAAGGTATGCCCGGCCAGCAGGATTTCTTGATTGGGCGTCCATTCCTGTCCGGGTTGCGGGTTAGCGCCGGCATCGAAGGTGAATTCCACTGCCGCATCAGGGTCGGCTGGGAAGATGTCGACGCCAGAGAAACTGATCGTCAGGGGATAAACCAGGCCGGCAGCCTTGAACTGCGCTGCCCAACCAACACCTGACATTCCGGCTGATTCCAGGTTGATCTCATCATTCACATCCAGGGGATAAGAGTAGGAGATGTTCTTACCGCTGGCATCCCGTATCTTAAACGCACCTGTCTGTTGGAATGATTCTCCAGGTTTACTATGGGGCTGGAACTGGCCGATCAAAATGTACCCATTGCTGGTTTCGATCACTTTATTGACCGTCACAGAACTGTCAGCAAGAGCAGTGGGTTTAGCATTGGCTGAATCACCGGGGGTCAGACTGACCTGAGGAGAGGGAGAAAGCTCTATCACCGGCATTACGGTCAGGTCGGGTGGGGCCAACACGAAGCGCAGCGGCAGTTCCCAGTTCTCCGGGGCTTTGCCAGGGAGAGTGTTGGCGATACAAGGGATCACGAAAACAGCCTCGTTCACATTTGCCGGCACAGGTTCATAACCGTAATTGATTTGGGCAAGCTGTGTTCCATCCGCGAGGCGTAAATACTCTCGCTGCATACAGCCCGAAATGTCCTCGTGGTCAGGGTAGGCTGAGCCGGGGACGCCAAAGATACGATACGCGACTTGGGTCTTCTCCCTGGTCAATGTCGCCGAAGTCACCGTGACCGTGATCCCATCGCGGGTCACGCTGACCGGCTCCGCCAGTAACCGTATCGGGGCGCTCTGATCCACGATGCCAACTCCAGGGATGTAACCGAACAGCCCGCGCACCGCGGCTAGAACGCGCTGTGGACCAATCACCAGGATACTGACTGCGAGAATTGTGATTATGAAAACAGTTACCCAGGCAGGTCGCAGGAAAAAAGGACGATTGACCTTACGTTGGGACGCTGCCTGATGAATCAAGCGAGTATGTAAGCTCTTCACAAACTGCTCATTTGCCAGTGGGACGGCAACTGCTGCGCGAATTTCCTCTTCGAATTGGGGCGTAGGAGATAGATCAGACATGAGAGTCCTCCAACTGGGCTTTTAACCGGGCCAGCAGCCGGTAAAGAGACTTCTTGGCAGTATCTTCTTTCTGCCTGAGCACATGCCCGATTTCAGCGAAGCTCAGTTCAGCCACATAGCGCAGGCGGATCAACTCTTGCTCTTCTTCGGGTAAAGCACCGATGAGTTTCGATAAGGCGCTTATCCGTTCAGTTTCAATCACACTTTGCAACAAATTGGCTTCAACAGGAATGAATTCTGCTTCGTCAAGCGATGTTTCCTTACTCCGCTTGCGGAAATAATCTGTTGCCTTGTTGCGAGCGATTGAGAACAGCCAGCTTGCGAAATACCCATCGTGCCGGTATTTGGGGAAGCGCTCTAAGGCTGCCAGAAAAGTCTGCGCCGTGGCATCTTCAGCTTCTTGAAAGCCGCCAAGGCGGCTGTATAAGTACCGAAAGACAGGCTGTGCATACAGCAAATACAATTCCCCAAACATTTTTGGGTCTTGTCTGGCTGCTGCAATGATCTGCGAGACATGATGCGCTTCTGGCTGAGGTTTTAGTTTTATTGACATTATTCTTTCAACCATGCGGTTCCTTTTTCCCGGGTATATTGGTTTTGAGCTCTATATATAAATCGGATAATAATTCAAAAAGGGACAGGATTACCAAATGATATTACGAGAATAATTTAAACTCAACCTAACCTCGTTTAGTTGGACATGCTCCGGTTCTGACAGATTGGCTGCCAGAACCGGAGTTTTCTTTTACTCCCTAAAGTGCATAAGGGGCATTCAATACTTCTTATCATATGAGGTGCAATTATGGCAGATGAAAGTGTAAGTCAAAACTTTTCCGAAAACCCTGACCCACAAGAAAAACCGGTTTCAGGAAATGATATAACCCCTTCCCAGGAGCAGCTATGCCCCCATCTGGAGGCACCCTTGCCTGACAGGCTCCCGCAGAGCCTGATTGAATGGTTGGCGCGCATCAACCGCCGTTACCTGGCTCTTAACCAGGAAAAGACGAACGACACCAGCTAATAATCAACCCGGCTGCTCCTGATCGGAGGTGTGCTTTGAAACAGTCTGGATAGTTTTCTCATTCAATACCCTAACCCATTACTACTTCGAACGAAAGGATTGAACAAGATGAACCGATACAAGCAAAGAGAAGACTCTTCACCCCTCCCTGGAGCAGCCTACATTCGCTTTTCATCTGAGATGCAAAGCGACTCCTTTAGCCTGGATGCACAACTGCGCCAGATCAAGGAGCAGGCTGAGCGCGATGGGGTAGAGATCGTTAAGGTGTTCGCCGATCCGGCTCAATCGGCTTACCGCAAGAAATACCGTCCGGGGATCAACGCCATGCGCGAAGCTGCCCGGCGCGGCGAGTTCAAGGTGCTGTACGTTCACAAAGTTGATCGACTGGCGCGCCGCCTGGAATGGTCTCTGGAGATTGTTCACGAGCTGCAGGAGCTGGATATCATCTTCAAGGCTGTCCAGCAGCCCTTCGATCTGAGTACGCCGGAGGGTAAGCTCCTGTTTCATCTGGTCAGCTCGCTGGGCGAGTTCTATAGCGATAACTTATCCAAAGAGACTAACAAGGGCAAACTAGAGCGTTCACTGCAGGGTTATCACAACGGTACGGTTCCGTGGGGTTACCTAAGCGTGCTGCAGGGCAACCGCAAGGTGGGTGTTCCAGACCCGGAGAAGGCTCCGGTGGTGGTGGCAATGTTCGAGCGTTACGCCACCGGCCAATACTCTGACATGCAGATTGCCAGCTGGTTGAACGAACAGGGGTATCTGACTGCCAAAAGTCGCTGCTTCAACAAGGATTCGGTACGGGATATGCTCTGCGATCCCTACTTTGTCGGCAAGATCCGTTACCGTGGCATGACAGTACGCCCCAAGGGGGTCAGCTATCGCTCCACGCCGCCTCAAGTTTCTGATGGCCAGCACGAACCAATCATCACCCAGGAATTGTGGGATCGCTGTCAGGCATTACGTGCCAGCCGGCGTGTGGTTCCCAAACCCGGGCAGAAGGCTGCCAGGGTTCACCTGCTGCAAAGCCTGGCGGTCTGTGCGCACTGTGGTCGACGACTTCGTGTCCAGACACCGAAGAATTACCCCACCTACTATCGGGAAGATTCGCACCTGCGCGGCTACTACGACTGTCCGTACTCAGGTCAAAGCATTAACGCTGACAGGCTGGATGAACAAGTTGCAGCTCTAATACAGTCGCTTAAGTTAACTCCGACCTGGGAAGAAGATGTGCGGAAACTTCTACATGACGAACAGGACAGACCCGATCCAGAGACCGAGCGCAAGGAGATCCGCAGTATGTTGCGCCTGATGCGCGATAACTACGAGAGAGGCCTGTACGAAGGTGAAGAATACCAGTACTGGCAGAAAGTCAACAGCTTGAAGGAAAAACTCGACCTGCTCACCCGCATCCCGGAATCGGCGATTGAACGGGCTGCTCTAACCCTGCTGAATCTACACGATAGCTGGGAATGGGCTACGCGCGAAGAGCGCAAGCTGCTGGTGCGAACGATGATCCAGGAAGCAGGCTGCGATGTGGGTACAAAGCAAATCGTGTGGGTTAAAGTAAACCAAGACTACGAGATTCTCTTCCGGCTCATGGATAGACTGCGCCCCGATGGTGGGCGACGCTACTGGATCAGAGATCAAGGTACAGAAGGGAATATTGTTGGCACAGGGGAAGAGATAGAACAGACGGTAACGGAAGTCAAAATCGCCTTCCCGGTGTCCCACAATACCTTGACAATCGTCGAGGAGTACGTACAATGAAGGATAACTGCTTAAAAGTTGAGATCGCCCAGCTGGAACTGAGCGATCTCGGGTGTGGAGACCACACCGAAGCGTAAAATCCCGTACATTCACATCCGTTTTTCGACAGATCGAGAGCCGGTAGGCTCACAAGACTTTACGCTCAGCGGAGAGGGTGGGATTCGAACCCACGGTGACCCGAAGGCCACAACGGTTTTCGAGACCGCCCCGATCAACCACTCTGGCACCTCTCCAAGACAAGGGCTATTATAGCAGAGAGTGGCGAAAATCTCCTAAGAACCACGAGCGTGCCGGTACGGTTTGTGAGACGCAGAGTTAAATGACAACCTGATCATACATGGCCGGGTAGGCCACGGGCGCATTTTGGGCTTCAATCAACTTTTGTTTCAGTGCCATTGCGGCGTCATCCTCGCCATGCACCAGCCATATTTGCCGCAGATTGCCGTTGGCTGTCAGCGCGTATTTCATCAGAAAGTCCTGTCCGGCGTGCGCTGAGAGCCCGCCGATGGTGGCCACCTCTGCGCGCAATTCATACAGCTCGCCAAAAATACGCACAATTTTATCTCTATCTGCCAGCCGGCGGCCCAACGTATGCGGCGCCTGCCAGCCGACAATACAAACCGTGTTGCGCGGGTTCTGAATATTGTTGCGCAAATGGTGCAGAATGCGGCCAGCCTCCGCCATTCCGGAAGCCGAGATGATAACCATCGGGTCTTGCCGGTCATTCAGCTTCTTGGATTCCTCCACCGACTGAATATAGTGGAGCTGATCGAATTGCAAAGCAGGGTGCTTCTCCTCGCGGATAAACTCGTTGGTAATCTCATCAAAATAATCTGGAAATTGACGGAAAATTTGCGAAGCTGCCACCGCCAGCGGGCTGTCCACATAAACCGGCACTTTGGGAATATCGCCGTTGCTCATCATCCGGTTTAGATCAAACACCAATTCCTGTGTGCGCCCAACAGCAAAAGCCGGGATAATCACTTTGCCGCCGCGCTGGACTGTTTTTTTGACCACGGCTCGAAATTCCAGAAAAGCATTTTCGGGGTCGCGATGAGGCTTGTCCCCGTAGGTGCATTCCATGATCATATAGTCAACATTTTCGGGTAAGACCGGATCCCGCAGGAGCGGGAGGTTTAATCGTCCGATATCGCCGGAGAACCACAAGCGGGTTTCCCTGCCCTTCTCTTCAATATCCAGCTCAACGCCCGCCGAGCCGAGGATGTGCCCGGCATCGCGCAGCCTGACTTTAACCCCCGGAACAGGCTCGAACACTTCATCATAGTGAAACGGGCGCAGCAGGTCGTTGACTCGCTCGGCATCCACGCTTGTATAGAGCGGCTCCAGCGGCGATTCGCCCCGGCGCAATCGTTTTCTGTTGACAAATTCAATATCCTTTTCCTGAATATGTGCCGAATCCCGCAGCATGATATCGGTTAGCTTTGCTGTGGCCGTCGTCGCATAGATTGGCCCGCTGTAGCCATTTTTCACGAGATTGGGGAGATTTCCGCTGTGGTCAATGTGCGCGTGCGAAAGCACAACCGCATCAATATTTGCAGGGTTGAACTGAAAATTCAGGTTCTTTTGGTAGGTGTCTTTTCTTTTGCCCTGAAACAAGCCGCATTCAAGCAGCAAGTGGTGACCGTTGATCTCCAGTAAATACTGCGAGCCCGTAACGGTCCTGGCGGCGCCGTTGAAATGAATGCGCATTAGTGCCTCCGCCCTTTCACAACGGATAAAATATCGTCCCCAAAATGGCTCATGCGCCAGGGAAGGTTTTCCATCAACCCCTGCAGTTCCTCCGGGTGGCGCGGATTGGCTTGTGCAATTCTCTCCATGAGATCACGCGGCAGGATCACATCCGAAGGCACCCCCATTTGCTCACCAGTTTGCTTCCGCCAAATGCGCAGCGATTCCAGCCGGCTGAGGTAATCCTCTTTAGGCTTGGAGAGCGATGCAGGTGGATGGACGGGGTCGGAGCTTTTGCCGCGCCGGATGGCGTCCAAGATTCGGGCGCTATGATGTCTGAGATGCCAGGCGCCCAAGCCCTGCACCGTTTCCAGGTCTTCCATGGTTTCCGGCTGCTGAACAGCGAGAGAGAGCAGCGTGGCGTTGCCGATAATCTTGAAAGGGGGGACATCTGCCCGGCGCGCTTGCTCTTCCCGAAAAGCACACAGTTCACTTAAAACGGAGGCTTCCTGAGCGCTCAGGTCGCGGCTTCCGCTGATCCGCCAGCAAGGATTGTCATTCTGGCGCTCGCCATTGGCAGTCTCTGTTTTGACTAAACGCACAAAATCCTCTTGCGCCAGTTCCCAGCGTCCGCGCGAGGTCAATTCCGCTTCAAGCCGGTCCCGCAGCCGGAGCAGATAATGAGTATCCAGGCGGGCATACGCTTGCCATTCGAGAGGGAGCGGCCGCCTGCCCCAATTCGCCCGCTGAAACCGTTTATCCAGATGCAGGCCAAACTCAGCCTCCAGCATCGAGCCCAACCCCACCTCACTGCGCCCCAGGATGCGGCCCGCCAGCATGGTGTCAAATAAATTGGCAAACTGAAAGCCATAATCGCGCTTCAAACAGATCAGGTCGTATTCCGCGGCGTGAAACACTTTTTCAATTTTCGGGTCTGCGAAAATAGAGGCAAGCCGCGAAAGGTCGTGCAACGCCAACGGATCAACCAGGTAATCCTTCTCTCCGGTGGAAAACTGAATGAGGCAAACCCGCTCTTTATAGGCATACAAGCTATTCGATTCTGTGTCAACGGCCAACTGGTTGTGGCTTTTCAGGTCGGCAGTCATCTTTTCAAGGTCGGCAGGCGTTGCCACCCAGGTGATGCCTTTGAGATTTGCGCGGTTCATGAGCTTCATTATAATCCCTTTTATTCGCCGGCTTGCGCCATCGTTCTAAATGCTCCAGGCGCGCAGCCAAATAAGTGGCAGTGAGAAATTTTCTGTCGGCAGATGAAGTTCTCCAATTGCTGTGCGCTATTAAAATGGCGGAAAGAACACGGCAGGGGGTTTTTGTAGAAACTGCAAAGGGCGGATTATAATTAAACATTGTCAATCATCTTTTGCAATAAAAACGATTTTCCATCAGTTTATTTTATCCGGATCGGGTATATGGTATAGTATCCACAGGAGGGCAACATGAATGAACGCATCTTGATTATCGAAGATGATGAACGCATTGTAAAGGTGCTGCGCAGGGGGCTGGCTTACGATGGTTATCAGATAGAAGTTGCCCTGGATGGCGAGACCGGCCTCGCCCTTGCACGTGAGTATCATCCGGATTTAATCCTGCTGGATTTAATGCTCCCTGGCATGGATGGCCTGGAAATCTGTCAAAGACTGCGTGCAAGTGGCGGCAATACCCCCATCCTGATCCTTACGGCAAAAGACGCATTGCAAGATCGTATCCTGGGGTTGGATTCGGGAGCGGACGATTATATGGTCAAGCCGTTCGAACTGGACGAACTGCTGGCACGCTTACGCGCCCTGCTGCGGAGAACCCAGCAAGAGCGCGCGCCGGTGCTCGTATTTGCTGACCTCACCTTCGATATCTCTACCCGTCAGGTCACCCGCAAGGGACGGGTTGTGCCGTTGACAGCCAAAGAGTTTGACCTGTTGGAGCTTTTTATGCGCCACCCGCGCCAGGTGTTGACCCGTGAAATTATTTTCGACCGCGTTTGGGGATACGACTTTGGCGGCGAAAGCAACGTGCTGGATGTGTACATTCGCTACCTGCGCCAAAAACTTGAGAGCAACGGCGAGGAGCGCATATTGTACACTGTGCGCGGGGTCGGTTACGTGTTGCGGGAAACCCCCTGAGCAGGTAAGCCGGGACTTGCCTGCAGGCACGGCGCTGAATTGCCGGGAAGCCAAATACCTTCATGTCACTGCGCCTTCGCTTAACCCTGCTCTATACCACCCTCCTGGGAGGAGTTCTACTCATTTTCGGCTCGCTGGTTTACGGGCTGGTGAGTTTCACCCTGTTGCAGCAAATTGACAAGACACTCGCGAGCACAGCCGGACAGATTGTCGAACAAATTCGGGTAGGTGAGAATAATCGCTTTGACCCCCGCACGCTGGAAGGCTACCAACCGTCGGAAACTCTGGTCTTCCAGCTTTGGGATCAACAAGGCACCCTGCAGGTGTCTTACCCGGCCCGGCAGCGTGAACCGCTGGACAAACGCAATCAAAACACAGGCCAGCCCAAATATAGTTTTGTTCAGGATGGTCCGAACAGGATACGCATCTTGAACGTCCCGCTTGAAACGCCGCGCGGCCCTGCCGGTATTCTGCAGGTGGCTTCCAGTTTAAGCGTGGTGGATACCACGTTGAGTACGCTCGCTTCCGTGCTGATTTTATTGGTCATGGCGGCCATGTTTGCCGCCGGGCTGGGCGCATGGTTAATCACCGATCAGGCGTTATCCCCTCTGGCCGCCGTCACCCAGATGGCAACCCAAATTACAAACGCTGATGACCTTCAGCGCCGCATCCCTCAAACCGTTTCGCCGGACGATGAGATTGGAGAGTTGATCCAGGCTTTCAATCAAACCCTCGAACGCCTGGAGCAGTTGTTCAATACCCAACGCCGTTTCCTGACGGATGTCAGCCACGAACTGCGCACTCCGCTTACGGTTATCAAGGGTAATATTGGGCTGCTACGGAAACTGGGGGAGAGCGATGAGGAATCACTCTCCAGCATTGAAATTGAAGTAGACCGGTTGAGCCGCCTGGTGGGCGACCTTTTGCTTCTGGCACAAGCCGAATCCGGGAGATTGCCGCTGGCGATGCTGCCCGTGGAGTTGGATACGGTTTTGCTGGAGGTCTTTCAACAGATGCGCATATTGGCAGGCGACCGGGTTGGGCTGAAAATCACCGAGATTGATCAAGTGCAGGTAACGGGCGACCGTGACCGCCTCAAACAAGTGCTGTTCAACCTGGTCTCCAACGCGGTGCAATATACGCCAAGGGACGGACAGGTGAGTTTGGTGCTGCGGCGAGCCGGGACGCGGGCACAAATCCTGGTAACAGATACCGGCCCCGGCATTCCCCTCGAAGATTTACCGCATATCTTCGAACGCTTTTACCGGACTGAAAAATCGCGGCGGCGCACACAGGGCGGTGGGTTTGGATTGGGGCTTTCAATTGCCTATTGGATTGTGCGTAATCACGGCGGAACGGTTGAAGTGACCTCGCGGGAGGGGAAGGGCACCACGTTTTGTGTGTGGCTGCCCCTGACGCCGGAATAACCCTTAAAAGAACAAAGCCCCCTGTGGAGGCTGCAAGCACTTCAGGGAGCCCTGTGTTCCGGTTTTACTTTTTAATTCCTCAGCAAGTGCTGTTTTCCTTCAAGAATCTGTCAAAAAACAGCGCAAGATAAAAACCCGTACGATTAGAATTTTCGGTAACCCGCCCCTGATTCCGGCCTGGAAGCCTCAACTTCGGCGCCCAAACTGTGATAGGTTGGTTCCGGCCGCCCCTCCAGCGGGTCAACCCGCCCGGCTCGCCCCAGCGGCTTCGAGACCATCCCCGCACTGCGCACCCCCGCAGCATTC
>JADLFQ010000049.1 GCA_020845515.1 Anaerolineaceae bacterium
CCCCGCCAGTTCTCCTACGCGCAGCCCATGGTCCAGCAGGAAACATACAATCAGGGCATCCCGCCGGCCTTGTGGTGTGGGTGGTTGAACTTTTAATTTTTTTGCCTGCTCGGTTGTAATCAAAACAGGGGCTGCCTTTTTTAATCCAACCCGATTTTGTGAGCGGCGGTTATCTACACGGCGCTTTTCCTGCTGACTATATCCTTGAATACTACGAATAAGTGCGTATTCTTGCGGAGTAATCGTTCCGGCCTGCATGGCAAGCCGGCTGTATGTCTTTACCGTAGACAGGCGGACGTTTATGGAGGGGATGGCATATCCTTTGTCCACCTGCCATTTTACAAAAGCCTCAATCAACCCCCAAGTAATGCCAGACCAAGCATCAGGTTCGGAAAAGAAATCACCAGGGTGAAGGTTGAACGAGTGCAAGAACTCTGCGAGTAACGCCAGATCGGCTTTCTGTCGGCGAAGTGTTTCTTCGGCGCGTCGCTGTTGATAGGAATAAAAGCGGTATTTTGCTGCGACTTGACTGGCAGCCAGCCCAGCTTGCTGAAGCTCGCCTGGCAGCAGTTTATTCTGTATGCGCTTTTCTGGGAGGATATATGAACTGCCTGCGATATCCTGTTCAGTCATGTTTATGTAGCCTTAAAATTTGTTTCTCATCTTACAAGGTATTGATACTATAGCACTTTTACAGGAAACAGATAAAGGAAAGCTTCAGAGAAAAAACCTCAAGGGATGGAGAGGTTGCCCAGCATGGGAAGAACAGCCTCGCTAAAAAGAGCGGTAAAAACCTTCTGTCCTTCGTCGCTTAAGTGAATTTGATCTACAAAATATGAATCCTTGATACGCTCTTCATTTGCAAAAGAAAGATAAGGAATATTTTGCTGATGGACGTAGTTTTTCAATGCGTAAATATACCCGTTTAAAAGGATGGGTGCAGATCTCGAATCGAAGCGCATCGTTTTAACTTGCACCAGAACGAGTTGGATGCCGTTATCCCGTAGCAACTGAATGATCTCTGGCAAAAAGGAGCGTGATATCTGTGAAGTGAAATTCAGGTTTTTATTTTCATACAGATAATCTTCGGCTTCCGAAACCATTTTTTGTTTCAACATCGTCCCCATTTTGTCATCTGAAAACACATCTGCAATTGCCTGATCCACGCAAAACTCTCCGCAGCCTAAAACACGATAAGGCAATGTGTATTTTAGGCGGTATTCCAAGCTGCCACGCAATTCTGTTCTGTTTCCGTAAAGCGGCACATGCCGTTCCAGAAATTTTTCAGTTACACTCATTGAATTGATATAAGCATATTGAGTGATGAGGGTATCAGCCGGAGAGGCGAATTCGTCTAACATGGTAAAGTATTTCCCGGTTACCCGATATTCTGGCGTAGTCAACATTGTATCTCGGAAAAATAGAAAGAGCAGGCGCGGCTTGTAAGCCGAATGAACAATGTTATTTTTGATAATGGCATACCAAAGTGCTGAGGAAGAACCTGGAATCGCAACATACAACGGTTTTTCGCCTGTTAAGGTTTCAAATTGTACCGGGTCTATTCCTTCGAACAACACAGAATCTCCCATCAAAACCACTTTTGCTTTCTGCGTTTCAAGTTTGTCGCGCCAGTCCTGTCTTATTTGTGGCGTAAATTCAGGTCCCAAGTCTCTGGGGTAATGTGTCTCATAGCGCTCAGGCAAAATATAACTGCTGATCAGAATCGTCAAGAAAAAGAAGGCTAAGAAAGATATGAATCTGCGCATAGTTTAATTAAAATTGAAAATACAGAAAGTCAGGACTGGAGGAGTTTAGATAAACCAAAACGGCAGCGGCTGCTATTGCATAAAAAGCAGGCTCGAGTAAGTTGCGTCCAAACGGCTTTCTGATTACCTGAATTGCAGGGTAAACAAAGAGGGGGGCTGAATAACCGGCGATCATACATAGATTTACGATCACAGCAATTAACTCATTGTAATCACGGTACCATTCGGAATACATTGCGACATTAATAAGCCATGGAAGCGAGGGGGAACGAAATATTAGCCAGCCAAACATAATAAAGCAAAACATCAGAAGCCGGGCGGTAAAAAGGCTAAATGGTTTCTTCGGTTTCCACGCTCCTCCAAAACCAGCCACCTGATAAATAATAATCAAAATACCGTAGTAAAACCCCCAGATGAGATATGTCCATCCTGTCCCGTGCCAAAAACCACTCACCAACATGGCTGCAAGTGGCGGTATAAAAAGTGCTGCAGATTTTGAGGCTTTAAATTTGCTTCGCAACAGAGCCCGCCTCAGTGGGAAAAAAATATAATCTCGCAACCATTCTGATAAGGTGATGTGCCAGCGGTTCCAAAAATCAGTTGGCGTTGTTGAAGCATAGGGGGAATTGAAATTCTCTGGCGTGCGAAATCCCAGTAAAAATGAAAAACCTCGCGAGAGATCGGTATAGGCCGAGAAGTCTGCCAACAATTGAAATGTAAAGCCCAGCGCCCCGATAAGCACAATCAGGATAGAGGGTTGTTGAAGCGCAAAAATTCGGTCAACAATCACCGTAAGGCTGTCGGCAACAACTAACTTTTTTAAAAACCCCAGGATAATTAATGGCCAGGCGTTTCGAAGGTTGTCCATGTCCCATGGGCGGTCATTGCTGATTTGGGGTAGTAGATTTTGCGCTCGGTCTATTGGTCCAGAGGTGATTTGAGGGAAAAAAGCTACAAAGAGCGCATAGTTAATAAAATTCCTTTCCACTGCTATTCTCTTCTGAGCGACATCTATTATGTAAGCGCTTTTTTTGAGCACATAAAAGGAAAGGCCGAGCGGGAAAAGTAGGTGGAGCATCGAAAGGTTATACGCAATTCCTAAAGAAGTCAGCTTATTTTGTAGCCCTGCAATAAAGAAGTCATTATATTTAAAAAATATCAACGCCCCAAAATTAATAGCCAAACTAAGAGAGCGCAAAGGGTACTTGTATTTAGTTTCTTGTTGAATTATTTGACAAATAAAATAGTCAATCAGGGTGAGAACAAATAACACGATCCCGTACCACGGATGAAGCCATCCGTAAAAAAGGTAACTGGCGCATAGCAAGAGAGTATTTTTAAAGGAACGGCCGGGAATCGTCCAATACAGAACAAAAAGAATTACAAAGAAAAAAACGAAGACGGAAGAAGTGAAACGCATGCTGGATCATACCGTTTTTCAAGATTCTGTGACCGGAATTTTAACATAAAAAACTTCCATATAGCTTCCGATTATTTATAGTAATCAGAAGTTATGTTTGGGATTTGGATTGATTTTCACCGCGGTGAAAATTGCCCATAAAAATACCCCGCTAATTAATCTTCACTGAAACTCATGTGCTCAACAAAACACTGCGTAAATTCAGGGTAAGCAGTCAACTCGATATATTCTACACGCTTCACAATTTTGACAGCATCATTCCTCTCGTCCAATGAAAGCAGCATTTGTTTCGCTCCAGTGCCAGCCGCGTTCCCTACCTGATGAAAACGTTTAATGGACACCTTTGGGAACATACCAATTCGTACCGCGCTTTCCAGGTTTAGATAAGACCCAAAAGCACCGGCAATTACCCATTCCTCAACATCTTCGGGTGGAATCCCGGCATGTGAAAGCAAAATCTCGACCCCTGCGCGAATCGCCCCTTTGGCAAGTTGAATTTCATTAATATCTTTACGAGTGATAACAATATCGCGCCCATGCCCGGTTTTTTCAGCAGAAACAAGTAAATATTCACTCCCCCTACCCTCCTGACTGCGAACGCCGGGCTGGTCCTTGCGCAAGGTTCCTTGTGTGGTGATGATTTTATTCCTTAATAGTTCGGAAATAGCTTGCAAAATTCCAGTCCCACAAATTCCGACGGGAGCTTCCCCCCCCACTGTAGCGACTGTACTTTTGCCTGCGACAATGGATACTTTTTCTATTGCTCCAGGCGCCGCCCTCATGCCATCATGAATGTGCGCACCTTCAAAGGCCGGCCCAGAGGCAGTCGACCAAGAGTATATGTTTTTGCCAACACCCAGGCTAATTTCCGTATTCGTGCCAATGTCAATAAGCATCCGAATGCCGCTACCGCCATTTCGATGATATTGCGCTGCCAGAAGCGCCGATGTATGGTCGGCGCCCACATATCCGGCAATAATGGGGGGAAAATAAACCCAGGCGCCGGGCGCAATATCAAGTCCCAAATCCCTTGCACGTACTTCCAGCGGGTCGCTAAAGGCGGCCACATACGGTGCTGCACCTAATTGTTCGACAGGTAAAAAAGTAACAAAATGATGAATTGCTGTATTGCCAACCAGAACGGCTTCGACAATTTGCTCAACCGAGCAACCCACTGACATGCATAATTCTTGAATAGTCTGATTGAGTGCGTAGATTAATCTATACCGGAGCAGTTCGCGATTCTTGACATCTTTGTTGGCAAAGGCAATGCGGCTGATTACATCCTCTCCAAAAACTATTTGGGGATTGGGTATTCCCTTTTGCGCCAGTGTCGCTCCCGTTTCCAAATCAATGAGGTAAATTGCCAATTTTGTAGAACCAACATCAACCGCCATACCCAATAAGTTTGTTCCAGAAGGAAAAACACCGACCACCTCGCGCCTGTCAGAAAAGGTGCGAACTGCCGCCCGGGCGTTCCAAGCTTGACCTCTTAAGCGTTCAGACAAAGAAGCTAGAACCGGAAAAGCTATTTCTGTATCATCTGTTGATAACTCTTGCAAAGCTTCTCTCAGCCTTGTGGAATCCGAGCGAAGGTCATCCAGGGTTGGTGGTACAAGGTGAAGTTCGTAAGGAAGTACAACTGGAGCAAGCTTGATTTCCAATCCCAAGCCCTCTACTTGTAATTTTTGTCCTCCCGGCAGGGATTCTGGTGGAATTTCTATCCGCATATCGCTCAAAGCCGTACACTGGCAAGCCAGACGATAACCGTTATCAAGTTCTTGAGTGTCAAGTAAATTGATTTCCGAAAGGCTGGGAGGAGATACACTTCCATTGATGATTCTAATCATACAAGTGCCACAGATGCCAAGTCCGCTGCAAGCTGCAACCAGGTCGATTCCGGCCAACTGTGCCGCATAGAGTACTGTAATTTCCGGATCAACCGCCACCCGTCGGCCAATTGGCTGGAAATCCAACGTAATAAAGGAGGGTTTCTTGTCCATCAAACTTTTGATCCAAACGAAAAGGGATTCTTCTGTGGTGGTTTAAAACGGCAGGTCTCGCGCGTTGCACAGAAATCACAAGTTTTTTGATTGTGCTTGAAATTCGCTCCGATGCCAAGGAGCATGGAGGTTGATTTTTTGGGGATCATCTGAAAAGAAGGGGTGAGTCTTACAATAGTTGGCTCCGGATTCAGAATGGAAAATATTTTGTTTTGTCCTTCTTCCAATGGCCATCTCACCATTCCCGGGCTGTACGGGATACTGGTGCGCAAACTCTCTTTATTAGCTTTTTCTCCAATGCTTTCGCACACGTGCGCTGCCACGATATCAATTGCTGCAATCCCAAACCCATCAAAAGCAAAGCTTAATACTGGGTCCAAGCGGTAGAGTGCTGATGCTTTTTCGTCAATGGCATCGCCAATTGTGCAAATAATAAAACTGATTTTTTGAGCCAAGTTTAATTGCTGCGCGAGGAATGTATTTTCAAGAATACTTCCTCCTTCAAGGTGAATACACTTGTGGTGGTCAATTTTTTGAACCATAAGTGTGCGCACCACGACTTGGGGTTTAAGTAACGCTGAACCTTCTTCTATGGCGCGCTTAGCATATTCCAGCAAGATAGGGCTGCGTTTTTCTATAATTGCCGGGTCCGCACCCTGGCTGCGCAATACCATTTCCGGTGTGATGGTTATAGGGATAAATTCGAACACAAAAACTGCCAGCCTGACGAAGAGGGTTTATTTGCGAATTTCTTTTGCTATTGCAGACAGATGATCCGGACTCGTACCACAGCAACCCCCAATTAACTTTGCGCCAATAGATATCCACCCCGAAACTTGTGAAGCCATTTCCTCTGGTGAAAGATTGTAAGTGGAATTGCCATCGGGATCCAACTGGGGAAGCCCTGCATTTGGTTTGTACCATATCGGAAGTGTGGTGGACTCACGCAGTTCACCCATTGCCTTTTGGTTGTCTTCGAGGCTTCTGCCGCAATTTATACCAATTGCTGCGACGCCGAGTGGGGTAATTTCCTCACCCACTGTTGAAGGTTTTAACCCCATCATTGTGCGCGTGCCACGATCAAAGCTAAATGAACATACAACAGGCAGATCTGTCTTCATACGAATACCGGTCAGAGCTGCTTTTGCTTCAGCAAGATCAAACTGAGTTTCCACAACCAATAGATCTACACCAGCAGTGGCGAGACTGCGCGCCTGTTCTGCGAAACACTTGATTGCATCGGTCTCCTCGAGAGGGCCCAGTGGGCTGAGTAATTGTCCGGTTGGTCCGATGGACCCTGCCACCAGTACATCTGTGCCGGCCACAGCTTGCTGCGCAAGCTCAACAGCTTTTCGGTTAATCCGATCCTCTTTGCCGGCAACAGTAGTGTGTGCCAGGCGTATCGTCGTCGCGCCAAATGTGCAAGTCAGAATGATGTCCGCCCCAGCAGCAACAAAATCTTTTGCCAACCCCAGAATTTTATCCGGCTCCTCGAGCACCCACACTTCTGCGGACAGCCCCTTAGTTAATCCGCGCGACTGCAAATTCGTGCCGGTGGCTCCATCCAATACGAATACCTGTGGATCGTTTAACCGCTCCAAAAATGTTTTTTTCGTCATATCAAATGAGTTTTTTCCAGTTTGATTATTTGAGTTGAAGTAATACCTAGGCAGCCAGCAAACTTTTAGCGGTGGCCACTGCACGGCTTGCATCGGGGGCAAACCCGTCGGCGCCAATCTCGTCTGCATACTGTTGAGTCAATGGAGCGCCTCCAACCATGACTTTCACATTGTCGCGTAAGCCGGCTGCTTTAAGTGCTTCGATTGTCACTTTCATATTTGGCATTGTTGTTGTGAGCAACGCGGACATAGCAACAATATCTGCCTGGGTTTGGTGAACCGCTTCTACAAATCTCTGGGGGTCAACATCAGCGCCTAAATCAATGATCTCAAAAGCGGAACCTTCCAGCATCATGCAAACAAGGTTTTTTCCAATATCGTGCAAATCGCCTTTTACAGTCCCAGCAACCACCTTGCCGGAAGATTTAACATCGGCTTTTACCAAGTAGGGCTTTAGTATGCCCAAGCCTGTCTGCATTGCACGGGCAGCGACCAGCATCTCCGGGACAAAATACTCCCCTTCTTCAAAAAGCTTGCCTACTTCGGTCATGGCCGCTATCATTCCTTCGTTTAAAAGTACGGAGGGATCCGCGCCCTGATCTAGCGCCTCTTGAACCTTTTCGGCTGTTTCCTTTTGCCTCCCATCCATGATGCTGGAATAAATATCTCTTAACAGATCGCTCATGATATTAATCTCCTTGAAAGTATGAATAAATTATAATTGCAACTTCTCTTTAGGCGTAAAAATTCGTGAACTATGGGCAATTCTATACCCTGGTCTCTGCGCGTGTACGCACGTATCGTAGAACCTGTTCTCGGGAAAGCAACCCAACAACTGTATTTCCAGCACCTCGTACTGGCACCTGAGCAACATTTTTATCGTCCATCTTTTGAAGTGCTTCCATGAGGGATAATTCCGGCGAGACTTCCAGTACTTTATCGCAAGGCATCATAATCTCCCCGGCGGTTACTTTTTTCCAATCTTCTGGTGCTACACCGTTGATCTCATTAATGGTGACAATCCCGCAATAATTGTTCGTAGCACTATCCGCAACAAGAAAGAACCTTCTCCCTCCTATGATAATGCGGCTGTTAACAAGCTCGTTAATCGAAATGTTGCCAGGGACAAGGGGAAGATCGCGGCTCATCACCTGCCATACACGCGCTTCTTGCAGAATATATCTGAGGCCGATTTGCGCGAAGGAGGTAGCAGCTGCGTTTTGTAGAAACCAGCCGATGAAAATGAGCCAAATCCCATTAAATAATTGACCTTGCAAGATAATGTAAATCCCTATTCCAATAAATCCAAAGGCGATAATCTGACCGGCTATTGAAGACACTCTTGAGGCTCGTTTGACATTCTTTGTTGCAGTCCAAACCAATGAACGAAGAACGCGGCCGCCATCCAAAGGAAACCCTGGAATCATATTAAATATTGCGAGGGTTAAATTAATTCTTCCAAGCCATTCGCTGGGGGCTGCCAGAAAAATAAATTGTTTGTTAAAAAGCCACAACCCTCCAAACAAGAGAGCAAGACCGAAGCTTACCAAAGGGCCGGCGATTGCAATGAAGAACTCTGCTTGAGGGGTTTTCGGCTCCTCGGTGATCTCAGATAGCCCCCCAAATATAAACAAGGTAATACCTTTGACAGGAATTTGGTAGTGAAGTGCGACATAGGCATGACCCATTTCGTGTAACAAAACCGATAAGGCAAACAAAATACTGGTCAGGAGCCCTAATCCCCAGTAAACCCACGAATTGTAAGATTGAAATTCTTCGGGGAAATAACCGGCCCCCAGTGACCACGTCATTAAAGCAATAATTACCAACCAGCTTAGGTGCATCCGTATGGGAATTCCCCATAAATGGCCTAGTTTGATCCCGCTGTTCATGTTAATTCACCACCTTCCACACAAAAAGTGAGCGGACAAACAATTATTGAATTATTCTATCCTATTTGGTTGATCATATTGTTTACATTCCGCGTATATAATTGTTTCTATCTAATGCTGAAAAACATTCGAGTCGTAATTTTATTTCTCTTTTTGATCGCTTTTCTGGCGCGTATTATTCCGGGTGCGCGCACAATTGACGATGCCTATATTACATTTCGATATGCCAGAAATATGCTGGCTGGCGAGGGGTTTGTATACAATCATGGGGAGCACGTTCAAGGCACAACTACTCCTTTATATTCATTTTTGATGGTGGGTTTGGGCTTTTTGGATGGACGCAGTATCCCCCCTTTTCCACAAATAGCCTTGGTTGTAAATGCTCTTGCAGACGGCATTACATGCGCTCTATTATTCTTAATCGGCAAGCAACTGAGGAGTCCAATTGGTGGAGCGGCAGCTGGGTTAGCCTGGTCAATCGCGCCTTTTAGTGTAGCTTTTGCAGTTGGTGGGCTGGAAACTAGTGTATATGTTTTTTTACTCACAGCTTGTATGTGGGCGCATCTGTCAAAATATAGGAAAACTGCGGCAATTTTGGCTGTTATGGCCCTTTTGACCAGACCGGATGCAATTCTATTGGTAGCACCGATTTTGATTCATCGCTTATACCAATCAAAATTTCCTGGCGAAAAAATTACACTTGCGGAACTTGGATTGTTTTTGGCGCCGGGAATCGCCTGGGGAATTTTTGCATGGATTTACTTCGGAAGCCCTGTCCCGCATTCTGTTCAAGCAAAGCTGGAAGTTTACCGATTAGAGCCTCTTTCCTCTTTAATCCGGCTAATACAACATTACGCGCTTATCTTCATGCAAGACATTGTTCTGGGACCAATTGTAGGAACAGCCCTGGGGTTGCTCCTGGCACCATTTCTTTTTATTTTAGGGGGTTGGAAAGCTTTCAAGGAGAATAGTTCCATCCTGCCGTATTTTCTCTACCCGGTAATTTACCTGGTTGTGTTTTCGCTTCCTAACCCCTTGATTTTTCGCTGGTATTTAACTCCTCCGATGCCTGCGCTTTACCTGTTTATCTTGATCGGCGCGCACACACTGCTAGAAGGAATGATTAATAAAATCAGATTAAAGAGCAAAAAAGTACTACTGCATCAAATTGCAGGGATTCTCATTATCATCACACCTTTCTTGCTAAACCTAAATGGGTGGGAACTCCATCCGGATCATGGCGCTAACCGGCCTGCTCCCGGTATGGCTTGGATCAAACTTGAGCTTCTCTATCAAGAAGCGGCTTCCCTCGTCTCCCCTATGATGACAGGAAACACCCTGCTTGCAGCAGGAGATGTTGGAGTACTCGGCTACTATACACCTGCAAAGATTTTGGACACAGTAGGCTTAAACTCACCACAGTCCCTTCAATATTACCCGATTTCATCCGATGAATATGTGATTAATTACGCCATTCCAACTCGTTTGATTCTGGGAGAAGAGCCGGATTGGATTGTTGTCCTGGAAGTATATGCGAGAAATACTTTTCTGGACGACAAAGTTTTCAACAGGCAGTACGAACTTTGGAAAATGATTCCAACGGATATCTACGGAAGTAAAGGGTTACTCATATTTCAGAAAATGACAAACCGATAAGAGTTTGTAAGACTGGTGTATAACCATCCCGAACGATGTAAAATACACATATAATGTATGATCTACCCCTTTTCCCTCTGGATACTGTATTATTCCCAGGCACGCCGATTTTTTTACATATTTTTGAGGAGCGCTACAAGATGATGATTAAACATTGCCTTGAAACCGGCGCTCCGTTTGGAGTGATTTTAATTCGTCGCGGCGTAGAATCTTTGGGACCTTTGGCAGAGCCTTACTCCATAGGATGCACGGCTCGCCTTGTAACTGTAGAAAAATTAGAAGAGGGACGAATGAACCTGGTCGCCATGGGGGATGAGCGTTTTCAAATCCTCAAACTAGACCGCTCTAAGTCCTATCTGATCGGAAAAGTCGAAACAATTCCACTTGAGAAATCAGCACCTTTGAAGATAACCCGCCTTCTCAAGCCTCTAGATACTCTCGTTCACCGATATACCAGTTTGTTAAAAGAAATGGGAGGCTCGGAATACGAGCTTGGTGAACTTCAGCTTCCGAACGATTACCTGGCCATGCTATACATTGCTGCCGCCCTACTGCAAATCCCAGCGTTTGAAAAACAGCCACTGTTAAGTGCACCTACGGTTCAAGATTTAGTCTCGCGAGTATTTCGTCTATACCGGCGGGAGACTGTGATTTTATCGAGCTTGCAAACGGTCAATGAAGCTACTGCAGTTAGGGCTGCCTGGTTAAATTAAGACAAAACCCCTCTTGTTTCTATATCCAACCTCTTTTGTTATAATTAAATTCGAAAAGAATAACCTTGAGGTTTTGCAAATCCTGTAGATCAATAAAGGAGACAGGAATGAAAAAGTACACCTATATAATCGTAGGCGGTGGTATGACAGCCGCCGCCGCCGTGGATGGTATTCGCTCAATTGATCAGGAAGGCAGTATCGCGATTTTTACTGATGAACAGCACCCGCCGTACAAACGACCACCGCTATCAAAGGGTTTATGGCTCGGCAGACCGGTGGAAAAAGTTTGGTTCAAATTAGGCAGACACAATGCAGTAGATGTCTTTATAGGCCAAAGAATCGAAAAACTCGATGTGGCTCACAAAACAGTTACGGATTTCGCTGGGAAGTCCTATCATTATGAAAAACTTCTGCTGGCGACTGGTGGAAGCCCTAAAAAGCTGCCGGTTGGAACTACACATCCTCATGTTATTTATTATCGCGGCTTTGCAGACTACGAAATGCTGCAAAGTCTTTCCGGCCCTTCCAAATTAATTGGTATTGTGGGCGGGGGGTTTATCGGATCAGAGATTGCTGCTGTTTTGAATAAAACGGGGACTGATGTCGTCATGATCTTCCCGGAGGAAGGAATTGGGGCAAATGTGTACCCCAAAGATCTCACTTCGTTTCTCACACAATATTTTATTTCCAAAGGGGTAAAGGTTGTCACCGGTGATATGGTAAAAGACATCCAGGTTGACAATGATCAGTTGTCTTTAATAACGGAAAGGGGTCAATGGAATTCTCTGGATGCAATCGTGGTGGGGGCAGGGATAAAGCCTAATACAGACTTGGCTGAAAAAGCAAACCTTAAGGTTGATAATGGAATAGTCGTAGATGAGTTTTTGCAGACCAGTGCCCCGGATATCTATGCGGCGGGCGATGTAGCAAATTTCTGGTATGGCCGATTAGGGGAAAGAAAACGCGTCGAGCATGAGGACAATGCGCTCACAATGGGAAAAATTGCGGGACAAAATATGGCAGGAGAGAAGATTGCCTACACTCACCTGCCCGCTTTTTATTCAGACATATTTGACTTGGGCTATGAGGCTGTAGGTGAATTGAGCAGCAGTTTATCAACTGAAAGCTTCTGGAAAGATCAATATAAAGAAGGGGTGATTTTCTACCACAACGGACAGTCAATCCGAGGTGTTCTGTTGTGGAATATGAGGAATAAACTTGATCCAGCACGTGAGATGATCGGCAAACCAGTAGATAATATTCCAGTATATCAACAAGAGTTATTGGCTGGCCAAGCCTGATGAAATTTTCCGGCGAGCTCTTATACGGCACAGATAAATTGCCAGTCAATATTGAAACAGCCACTCCTGTTGCCAAACTTGAACCGAAGGAATACCCCCCTTCCCTGCCGCCAGAGGAGTTGGTAACATGGGCTTTACAAAACCCGGTGGATACATTCAATTTTGAAAATTTTCAACACGCCACATCGGTGGCAATAGCGATTAACGATAAAACCCGTCCAGTCCCTCACGAGTATATGATTCCGCCCCTGCTGAGTTATTTGTCACAAATGGGGATTAAACGCGAGTGCATCACCTTCTATGTCGCAACGGGGACACATACCCCCAATATGCAAAAGGATTTTGCAGCTCTGGTGCCGGCGGATATTCTGGAAGGGTATCGGGTTGTTTCTCATGATTGTGATGATGTTGTTTCATTATTGGATATTGGCTATACGCATTGCGGAACACCGGTACACGTGAACAAGCCGTATTTTCTCGCTGATTTGAAGATTGTTATTGGAAACATTGAACCTCACCACTTTATGGGCTTTTCGGGCGGAGCGAAAAGCGCCGCCATCGGCCTGGCAGGTAGGGATACCATCAATAAAAACCACACCATGCTCACAAATCCCTGCTCTCGTATTGGGAAGTACGAGAACAATCCAATGCGCCAGGATGTCGAAGAAATCGGCGATATGATGGGTATACATCTGGCGTTAAATGTTGTTTTGAATAGCAAAAAACAAATCGTTAAAGCCTATGCAGGATCCCCCCGCTCCGTGATGCAAGCGGGTATTCCATTTTGCCGGGAGGTCTGTCAAGTAAAAGTGTCGCGACAGTACGATATTGTCCTTACATCGCCTGGCGGCCACCCAAAAGATATTAATTTTTATCAGGCACAAAAAGCTCTTACCAACGCCGCTCAAATCGTAAAGGACGGTGGCGCCATTGTTCTGGCAGCGGCATGTCCCGAAGGCAGCGGCAGCAACGCCTTTGAAGCATTTATGTCTGATGTCAAATCTCCTCAAGATGCTATTGAAAAATTTGTTCGCCTCGGGTTTTCTGTCGGCCCGCATAAGGGGTATCAAATTGCACAGATCACAAAAAAAGCCAAGGTTCTCCTGGTTTCAGAGCTGCCTCCCGAATTAGTGAAAAGATTTTTAATGATACCTTGCTCCACAATTCAGGAAGCAGTCCAAGAGGCAATTTTCCATTTTCCCCGCAAACCTGAAATTGCTTTTATGCCAAAAGCTGTAAATACAATCCCTGTCCTTACCGAAAATGAGTAGGAGGTTATTTTTGATCTTGGATTTATCTAGTGAAGTGGGGGAAGGAAGTGGAGGGAAGATGGTACAATTTGGCTATAAGTATTTTTAAGGCTCGGTTTTTTAGCCGTCAGGAGTATATATGAGTCCAGTACAACCACAACAAGGAAAAACAACTATTGAGCCGGATGTTCTGGTTGCCATAGCCCGTCTTGCTGCCTTGAACGTGCCGGGCGTCAATAGATTGACAACTATACCCGGCACCGTGGACAGGCTCTTCCAACGAGGAGCAACAGAGGGCGTCCATATTACCCTCGAAAATAACGTTGTCTCAGCAGACCTTTACGTGATTTTAAATCGAGAAGTCAATGTGCGCGATGTCAGTCGTTCAATCCAAGCCCAAGTCGCAAGGGCAATTTCGGAAATGGTCGGCATGGAAGTCGGCAGGATTGACATTCACGTAGAAGATATTGACTACGCCAGCACTACCGCGTAACCGAAAGTATGAAATCTCGAACTAAGGCGCGCGGCTTAGCCCTGCAAGTCCTTTTTGAAGTGGATGTCACCGGCCACCTCCCCGGTTATGCTTTTGAACATCGCTTGGAGGAAAATCCCTTGGATGATAATCTCATTGAGTTCTGTCGAGAAATTATCTTTGGCGTCTTCCCTCTTACAAACCAATTAGATTATTTAATTGCCCAACACGCTCCGGAATGGCCGCTGGATCAAGTGGCTATTATTGACCGCAATATTTTGCGCATTGCGCTATGGGAATTTGCGGTTGCAGAAAACACACCCATTAAGGTTGCAATCAATGAGGCCATTGAACTGGCAAAAATTTATGGGTCTGATAGCACTCCTCGATTTGTCAACGGGGTTCTGGGCAGTCTGGCGAACAGGCGGCTGGAGATCAGACAGGCTTTAGTAACAAATAAAAAAGAGGAATAAATTCACCAGTACAATGCAATTCCATAGGTGAGCCACGATGCGAGTAAACTCAAGAAGTTTTCACCGTATTTGGATCTTCCTCACAGCAATCAATTTCTTGTTTTCCGCCTGCACAATCAATAAACTGGAATTTAAATTTTCTCCTCCCCCAACAAATGTAGCCGTTACCGCTCCTTTCCCTGCACCGCGGGTTGAAGTTATTTTTAATGTTGAAATTCCTGCACAAACCGCAGGTCAAAAGAGTATCTATCTGGACATTCTCGATGAATTGACCGGCTTGGCGCTCAACCCCTACCGCTACGGCATGTCTATGATTGATCAAACCCATTATCGGGTTCACGTGGCAGTCCCTCCCAACTCTCTGATTAAGTATCGCTATCTACGCGAAGAAAATCCTCCCGAAGTGGAACACACACTTTCAGGGTCGCAAGTTCGTTACCGTATGTATTTTGTAACTGGGCCCGGAACCGTAACCGATTTTGTCAGCTCTTGGGAAAGCACTCCTTCCACCAGGGAATGGGGGCGGGTTCAAGGAATCATTACTGATACGGAAAATCAGCCAATCCCGAATATCCTGGTTGCCGCAGGAGGAAAGCAAACCTTCACCTCCGGCGGGGGCTATTTTCTTTTGGAAGGATTATCTCCAGGAATACACAATCTTGTCGCTTATTCCATTCAAGGACAATTTAAACCTTTTCAGCAAGGCGTTCAAGTCGCTCCGGGCGCAACAACTCCTGCCACCATTCAACTCCTCCCTCACAAATTAGTCAAAACCACCTTTTATGCAAGCCTCCCGCCAGAATTAGTACAAGAAGATCAAGTTTTTGAATTACGGCTAGTTGGAGATCTTTATGGACTTGGAAACACCTTTGCTGATTTGGCCGGTGGGATCAACAGCACTGCTCTTCAAGCCAGCAAAATGGTAAAAAATGAGGATGAGCGCTACACGATTACACTGGAACTCCCAGAAGGTTTTCTCTTCCGCTACAAGTACTCACTGGGAGACGGATTTTGGAACTCCGAATTAACTGATGATAGTCGCTTCCAGATAAGAGAAATTGTCCCTTCAGAGACAGATAAGACTGTTGAAGATTCCCCAATCCAGTTTGCGTTGCCAGAGTGGGGCGCAATCACATTTAAGGTTGACGTCCCGCCGGACACTCCACAAGAAGATATTCTCTTCATTCAGTTTAATCCCTACGGATGGACAGAACCCGTCCCTATGATTCGGCTAAATGAACATACCTGGCAGTATAAATTATTCTCCCCCCTTCACCTCTTAGGTTCCGTTTACTACAGGTACTGCCGGAACAGTCAGTGCGAATCTGCCGGTGAGCAATTGGACGCATCCGGAAATCCAAAAGAACGGAAGTTTATCCCCTCTCCATCCCCCCAGACATTTAAGGACAAAATTGATTCCTGGCTGTGGGAGGAGAAACTCGCCCCCTTTTCTGTGGATAAAAATATTCCCGTTGAGCCCGCCCGTTCGCAATTTTTCGGTGGTCTGGAATTTCAACCCGGCTATCATCCTTCATGGCTGCCTTTTATTCCGCAAGCCCTTTCCGATATCAAAGAAATGGGAGCAAACCAGGTCATCTTAACGCCAACCTGGACTGCTTCCTCCCAAAATCCCCCTGTTCTGGAACCGCTTCTCGCGCATGATTTCTTTTGGCCTGATTTGATTAATATAAGTAAAGCTGCCCAATCCTTGGGGGTAAAAACCGCAGTTTATCCTCAAATCAATTTTCCTGAATCCTCCCAAGCATGGTGGGAGGGAATTATAGATAACGCGGCCTGGCAGAGAAGTTGGTTTGATCGGTACAAGCTTTTTGTTCGAAATTTTGCCGTTCTCACCGAAAAAAGTGAGGCGGAAAGATTA
>JADLFQ010000050.1 GCA_020845515.1 Anaerolineaceae bacterium
CTCGGCGATGGCAGATTTCCGGGCGCACAGCTTGCGGCAGAACTCCCTGGGCGGCCTCTCATTTATCGCCAGCAGCCGCCAAACCAAAGAAGCTCTGGCTGTCATTGATTTACAAGTTCCTGGCGAATATAACGTCTGCAATGCGTTGGGAGTTTTGAGCGCTGCTCATCTTTTAGGCGCACCTCTTGATAAAACCGCCCTGGCACTTAGTCAATTCCTGGGAACCGGCCGCCGGTTTGATATCCGGGGAGAGGCGCTCGGCGTCACCGTCATTGACGATTATGCCCACCACCCCACTGAAATTGCTGCAACGCTCCAGGCAGCACGCGTCCGCTTTCCGAATCGGCGCATTTGGGCGCTCTGGCAGCCACATACTTACAGCCGGACGCGCATGCTTAAAACGGAATATCTCACTGCTTTTTCGGCTGCCGATCACGTGCTCGTCACCGAAATTTATGCTGCCCGCGAGAAAAACAATGTTTTTTCATCAGTAGAAATTGCCAGCCAGTTGGATCATCAGGATGTGCATTTTCTCCCTAGCCTCGCGGAGAACACAGCGTTCTTGTTGGAGCATCTCCAGGCAGGGGATGTACTGTTGGTGCTTTCGGCAGGCGACGCAGATCAAGTCTGCGCTGCCGTACTAGCAGGTTTACGCGAAAAGGAGGCTGCCAATGCCTAAACCGTCCAAAAGGCTATTTGAAAGCGATTTACCCTTCCTCGAATCATTCGACCTGACCCCCAGGGAGAAAAACAATTTTTCAGAGCAGCGGTCAAAAGAAAGAAAGCCTGGCTCAAAAACACTGTCAAAAGAGGAAAAGGAAGATGTTGTCTGCCGTCTCATTCATTACTTTCAGACGCACTAAAAGATAGGGAAGAATGGTTTCAAAGATTACACTGCCGCTTGAGTTGCTTCGTAAAACTTTCGGCGAACGCCTGCAAGAAAATGTTCGTCTTGAAAATTATACGACTGCACACATTGGCGGAATAGTAGGAGGTCTTCTGATTGCGAACAATCAGGAAGAGCTCACCCAGTTTGCTACGGATTTGTGGGCGATGAGCGTTCCTTTTCGGATACTGGGAAATGGATCCAACGTTTTGGTCAGCGATCATGGCTATCAAGGTGTAATCATCGTCAACCGAGCCCGAAATATGAAAATAGTAACCAACGAGGATCCTCCATCGGTCTGGGCAGAATCAGGTGCCAATCTCGGTGGGCTTGCCCGTCAGGTTGCATTGCAAGGGTTCAGCGGCATGGAATGGGCAGCCGTAATCCCCGGCACCGTTGGCGGCGCAGTGTATGGAAACGCCGGCGCTTATGACGGTGACATCCAAGGCAGCCTGCTCCTGGCAGATATCTTGCACCAAAAGCTTGGAAGAAACAATTGGAAAAGCAGCCAAATGCAATACAGCTATCGTACCAGCATCTTAAAGTCACAGCACCAACCTGCAGTCATCCTGTCTGCCAGATTTGCGCTTTCTCCAAGCACGCCAGCACTAGTCCAAGAGAAAATGAGGAAATTCTCCGTACAACGCCGCGCTTCCCAACCGCCTGGTGCAAGCATGGGATCAATGTTCAAAAACCCACCTGGAGATTTTGCCGGACGCCTGATAGAAGCCGCCGGGTTGAAAGGTTTGCGCATCGGCGGCGCAGAGATCAGTAAAAAACATGCCAATTTCTTTATTAATACAGAAGAAGCCACCGCCCAGGATATATGGGAGTTGATACAACAGTGTAGAAATGGCGTAATGGACACATTTGGTGTTGACCTCGAGCTGGAAATTGAGACGCTTGGTGACTGGTCTGCATCGAAGGATACACCAAGAGGAAGAGAAGAATGAGTTTAGATCGTAAGATTCGGGTGGGTGTTCTTTTTGGAGGGCGGTCGAGTGAGCATGAGGTATCGCTCATGTCAACGCGCTCCGTTATAAACGCCTTATCCCCCGAAAAGTATGAAATTATCCCCATTGGCATCACACACAAAGGGGTGTGGTTGTCGGGTGAGGATGCACTGGAAGCTTTTGAATTCAGCAATACGAAAAACTTAACCGAGGTTAGCTTAATCCCGGGGTCATTAAGCAGAATGCTTTACAAAGTAACACAAGCACAGGCGGGGAACATACAGTTGGAAGCACTCTCACAGCTTGATGTGGTCTTCCCGGTGCTACATGGAACATTTGGTGAAGATGGCACCATTCAGGGCCTGCTGGAAATGAGCGGCATCCCCTACGTTGGCGCAGGCGTGCTGGCCTCATCAGTATGTATGGATAAAGCTCTGTTCAAAGAGGTGATGCGGGCGAACAACCTGCCTGTTTTGCCCTCCTTGACGATCACAACTGATCAGATCACAAAAGACAAAGAAGCAACATTAGATCGTATAGAAGCGTTCCTGAATTACCCTATATTCATCAAACCAGCCAACGGTGGTTCGTCGGTTGGCACCTCCAAATGCCGCAGTCGTTCAGACTTATTGGAAGGACTGCTGGAAGCCCTGCAGTATGACCGCCGGGTCCTGGTCGAAAAAGGACTTTCAGCCCGAGAAATTGAGGTCAGTGTCCTTGGGAATACCAATCCGCGGGCATCGCTGCCCGGAGAAATCATCCCGGCCGCCGAATTTTACAGCTACGAAGCCAAATATCATGACGAAAACACACAACTGGTTATTCCCGCCCACCTGCCGGAAGAGGTTGTCGCCAAAATTCAGGCGCTGGCGGTTAAAGCCTATATCGCCGTTGACTGTGCGGGTATGGCGCGAGTGGACTTTTTGATTGACCGGGCAAGTAACGAGCTTTACATCAGTGAGACCAACACCATCCCCGGTTTCACAAAAATCAGCATGTATCCCAAACTTTGGGCGGTAAGTGGTTTGCCCTACCCCGCCCTTTTAGACAGCCTGATTGAGCTTGCACTGGAACGAAAGGAAGAAATTGACCGCTTGCAGCGTTTGTACCGGAGGAGTGCATGAGACAAAGCAACCCACGGGAACAGTCCAAAGCCGATATCGTCCGCCAGCGCCGTCAAGAGCACACTCAGCAGAGTAAACGCCGGGTGTCAAAGCGCAATACTTATCAGGCGGTTGTGCCGGTTGTGATAACACGCGGCGGCGTAGGGACTCCTCTTGCAAAGCGGGCGGCGACCAACCGGCCTCGCCGAAAATTGGTCATCCCCCTCGGCAGTGCGGGCGCAGAAATGCACATGCCAGCCACGCCTTCCATCCGGCTTGGTTGGCGGTTGGTGTCAGGGTTAATCGTGTTGATCACCAGCGCGGCCATATTCGCGATTTTAAATATCCCCTTTCTTCAGATCAACACTCCGAAAATAACCGGTATTCAACGGGTGCCGGCAGCGGATATCGAAGCAGTTTTGGGCGCGCAAGGAATGCCGATCGTTCAGTTCAATCCCAACACGGCCCGCACCGCACTCGAAACCTCCTTCCCCGAATTCAAGGAAGTAAACATTCAGTTAGGAATACCTGCACAGCTTTCTATCAACGTCAGCGAACGCCAGCCTATCATCGCATGGCAGGACGGAAATCAGACGCGTTGGGTGGACGAAGAAGGTGTTCTCTTTCCACCGCGCGGCGATGGCGGATCTTTGCTGGTGGTGCAATCCAGCACCCCTCCGCCACTTGAGATGTCCATGGATCTTCCTACTGAAACGAAAACCGTTTCTCCTGCCGCCGAAAAGACCCCCGCACCACCCACTTATGAGCGGCTAAACCGTTCCTTGCTGAATGCAATTCTCCAGATGAACTCGCTCATGCCTCAAGGCGCCATTTTAGTCTACAGCACCGAACAAGGGTTGGGTTGGCTTGCACCAGAGGGATGGCAAGTCTATATGGGTGACTGGATGGAGAATCTGGATATCAAAATGAAAGTATATAACGCCATGGTTGACTATCTCAACCAGCAAGGCATCAGCCCGGTAATGATCAGTATTGCCCAGGCAAATGCACCTTTTTATCGGACGGAGCAGTAACATCATGGAAGATTCTGTCGTCGTTGGCATAGATATCGGCACAACCAAGGTCTGCACTCTGGTTGCGCGGATTGAGGGAGATCGAAGCCTGCGCATACTCGGGGTGGGAATTGAACCAGCCCAGGGTATTCGCAAGGGGACAATTGTTGACTTGGGCGCTGCTTCGCAATCCATCTCGCGGTCAGTAGAAAAAGCCCAGCGAACCTCCGGCCTGGAAATCACCTCTGCCCTCGTCAGCCTGGCTGGTTCACACGTCTCTTCCGTCAACAGCCGGGGTGTTGTGGGAATTTCAGGGCGAATTATTGATCAGGAAGATGTATACCGCGCGCTCGAGTCCGCCCAAGCAGTCGCCATTCCGCACAATCGCGAGATCATCCATGTTATCCAGCGTGGGTTTATCGTAGATGGGCAGGATGGCATTCGCACACCAGTTGGAATGCACGGTTACCGGCTGGAAGTTGAAGCCCATATCATCACTGCAGCTGCTGCCACCGTTGAAAATTTACGGCAGTGCGTTCAGACTGCGGGCGTCGAGGTCTCTCAATTTGTCCTCAACCCCCTGGCTTCTGCCGAGGTTGTATTGACAGAAACCGAGCGGCAGATGGGCGTGATTGTATGCGATATCGGCGGCGGGACCACAGACTTGGCTGTATATATTGATGGTGATGTGTGGCACACAATGGTACTGGCGATCGGCGGCAACCATGTCACTTCTGATATTGCTCATGGCCTCCGCATGCCCGTCTCACAAGCCGAGGATATTAAGAAACAGTATGGTTATGCCATTGAACGCGATATTGACCCCACGGAAAATTTCAGCACACGCGGCTTTGGTGATGAATCCCCCCATGCTGTCCGGCGCGCCGATTTGGTTCACATCATTGAAGCGCGTATTGAAGAGATTTTCTTGATGGTTTTACAAGAAATTAAGCGTTCCGGCTATGACGGCTTACTGCCTGCTGGCATGGTGCTTACGGGCGGTGTCAGCAATCTGCCCGGTATTCGCAATTTAGCAAGCCAGGTATTGCAGCTTCCCGTCCGGGTAGCCCGCCCGGACAACCTGGTCGGCCTGGTAGACCAGCTCCACTCACCAGCCTTTTCTACCAGTATTGGGTTGCTACGCTGGGCATTACTGATGAACGAAACGGCCGTACCCTATCACAGCCACCGTAAAGGAGGTGCCATCGAATGGAATTCACTCAAGTCTTTTTTGAGAAGATTACTGCCGTAGCCAAAGGATCCTAGATAAAACATCGCAACAAGATAATTGCAATTTCATAATTGAGGAGGACATAATGGAACAAAATTTACAATCACTAGTAGAGTCTTTTGCCCGCATCAAAGTCATCGGTGTGGGCGGCGGCGGATGCAACGCCGTTAATCGAATGATCACTGAAGGTGTACAGGGCATCGAGTTTATCACCGTAAACACGGATGCCCAGGCGCTCCTGCTCTCACAGGCACCCACCCGTGTGCGCATTGGCGATAAGGTAACCCGCGGCCTGGGCGCCGGCGGCAACCCCGAAATGGGGCAAAAGGCCGCCGAGGAATCGGCTGATGAGTTATACGAAGTGCTCAAAGGCAGCGATATGGTCTTCGTAACCGCCGGCTTGGGCGGAGGAACCGGCACTGGTGCTGCCCCCATCGTAGCACAAATCGCCAAAGAAATCGGCGCTCTCACCATTGGCGTTGTTACCCGTCCCTTCACATTTGAAGGTTCCCGCCGCATGCAAGGCGCAGAATCAGGCATTGCCAAGCTCAAGGAACATGCCGATACACTTATCGTCATTCCAAACGACCGGTTACTCCAGATCGTAGACAAACGCTCCAGCCTGACAGATGCATTTCAAGTGGCGGACGACGTATTACGCCAGGGTATTCAGGGTATTTCAGAATTAATCACTGTTCCCGGCCTGATCAACCTTGACTTTGCCGATGTGCGCGCCATTATGTCCGAAGGCGGTGCCGCGCTCATGGCAGTCGGACGCGCTTCCGGAGAAGAACGCTCGCGTGTAGCAGCAGAAGCGGCAATTTCCAGCCAACTCCTCGACATCACTATTGACGGCGCGCGCGGTATTCTCTTTAATGTGACCGGTGGCCCCGGTTTGACGCTGTTTGAAGTCAACCAAGCAGCCGCCATCATCAAGGAGACCGCTCACCCCGACGTGAACCTGATCTTCGGCGCGGTGATTGACCCCGCAATGGGTGAAGATTTGCGCGTAACTGTCATTGCAACTGGCTTCGACCGCTCGGCAAGCTCCGCCAGCATGCGCACAGTCAGCGAACGGCCAATTCGCATGGAAGAATCTCAGCCATCGCATCGCCCCTCGCGGCAGTTAGAAAATTCGGAAGTCCCGGTCGGGTCTGCGCCACCAGCGGAGTTCAAACGCGTAGTCAACACCGACGACATTGACGTTCCGGCCTTCCTGCGCAACCGCATCCAGCGGTAAGCGCTGTGCGGCACCCAAACCGCAGATAAATTAATTGTTTCTGCGGCATTCATACAAGACTCGCCCACTCCTTCCTGAAAGGGCGCCTCGCGGTAGTGGTGTAGTTTAGGCTGTATTCCGTCCTCCTCAAAACGCGGGACAGCGTAAAGAACCCACATGGATCGAAAGTTCATGTGGGTTCTCTGAATGAAACGGCCTTCTTTGTCGCTATAATAAAAGAAACCGGGTATTTCCAACGTGGCTTGAAAGGAGGTCGCCATGCTTATCACCATCCTCGAAGGTCGTGTAAGCAAAGAGAACTGGCAGCAACTTGAGAAAAATTATGCTATTGCAATCCTCCGCCATCCTCCTGATGGATTGATTGAGTCGTACTTAATTCACAACTTGGACGACATCGGGATGTGGAAGATCATCTCTCTGTGGAAAGATGAGGAAACTTTCTTAAAATATAAAAGCAACGGAATCATTGATACCTGCGTCCAACTTTTCTGCGATGCAGGGAGCACACCCAACCGCAGCAGCCATCATGTTCAACAGAAATATACCCGCGTCTAATTTTCCTTGTCTTTAAAGCAATGAGCGTTGATAAGCCACAGCGATTATCATATCATTCACCAAATCCGGAACGCAGGGCATATCCGTGAGTACTGGTTTGAAGACCTGATGGCTGTACTACGCCAGAAAGATCAGACGATCATCAGTAGGTTGGTGACCAAGCCGCCTTGCGCGGCGCCCTCATCCGCATCGGTGACCTAAGATTAATGTTTCTCTCTGCCCAAAGTTACCCAAAAGAAAAAAGGATCTCCCGTGAACAAACCAAACAGACTCAGAGGCTGTATGATCTTCCTGCTTATCCCCGTTATCTTATTGATTGCTTTCGTACTGTACTCACAGTGGAAGGCCCATACACCCGCCATCACCGGTGCAGACGGTCAGCCTCTGCCTGGCAGTATCGCCTCGCTCGAAAAAATCAAACTTGGCGGCGTTGATCAATGGCTGATCATTCGCGGATATGATGTTAACAAACCTGTTCTTCTCTTTCTCTCCGGCGGCCCCGGCGCGAGTGAGGCCGGGCGCGTCCTGCGCTTCAATAGTGAGTTGGAAAAACACTTTGTGGTCGTCATTTGGGAGCAGCGCGGTTGTGGAAAATCTTATCCATCACACAATCCAAAATTCAACCTGACCATTGACCAGTATGTTTCCGATGTGATAGAACTGAGCGAAATGCTGCGCAGCCGTTTTGACGAGCAAAAAATTTATCTGGTTGGGCATTCATGGGGCACCATTATAGGCGTCCGCTCCGCCCAGGCGCGCCCCGATCTGTTCCATGCCTACATCGGCGCGGCGCAAATGGTGAATGTGCGTGAGACGGATAAACTGATTTACGAGATGGTGATGGAGCATTCTCGTAAAACTGGCGACACAGGCTTCGTGAAGACGCTCGAAACACAAGGACCACCGCCCTACTTTGGCAAGAACCCAATCCGGCCTTATGCCACGCTCTTTGGACGCGAGTACCAGCTTTTTGAAGTGCCAAATATCAAGGACGAAAGATACCGCCGCGAAGGTGATGCCATCCAATTAATGCTCAAGCAGCCTGAATACGGCTGGCTTGACCGGATCTATTACCTGCTCGGGCTGATGAACACCTTTAACGTGGTGTATCCGCAACTACAAGAGATGGATTTTCGCGTAGACGCCGCTCAACCCAACCTGCCGGTTTATATTGTGCTGGGCCGCCATGATATGAACAACCCATTTCAGATTCCCGAAGAATATTTCAACCTGCTCGAAGCGCCAACAAAAGAATTGATTTTCTTTGAAAACTCCGGGCATGGAATGATTTGGGAAGAAGCTAATTTGTTTCACCAACTGATGACTGAGACGATCCTGCCTGAAACCTACCGATAAACAGGTGAATCGCATGACAACTACTTTACAAACTTCTCCCGTTACCCAAACACAGACCCGGCGACCGTTCTCTCTCAGACTTTTTTTGCTGATTGTCTTTGCCTTATCGTGGCCGCCACAAATTGCCTATGCCTTGTGGGGCAATGACCCAGTCAGCGGCTACTTGCTCAGTTCTCTCTCAATGGTAATGGTCATGGTTGGCGCCTTCATTGCCGGGCGCTGGGTCTTCCGCGATGGATTTAAGAACATGGGCTGGCGCTGGGGCAAGCCCATGCATTACGCCGCAGTTTTGAGTTTGGCATTGTTCATCTTTGGCGCACCTGTCTTGCTTGAAACTTTGCTTGGTCTGAACAGTTTACCTGAAAACATCTCCGCCTGGACTATTCTGGGCAATTTCCTGACCAGTTTCGCTCTGACGCTCATCCCCGGCTTTGGCGAGGAATTTGGCTGGCGCGCCTATCTGTTGCCGCGTTTGGCACAGCGCCATAGCCTGCGCAAAGCGCTATTGTTACATGCTTTTATTTGGTGGGCCTGGCATATTCCAGCTCTGGTTAAAATCGGTTCGCAAGTTAAGGACGCGAACACCAACCCCTGGCTCCCGGTTGCCGTAACACTGATCATCAGCCTGCTCCCTGCGATGATGAATGCCATTTTATTTGCTTATGTTTGGAAAGCCTCCCGAAGTTTGGCAGTAGCCGGCGTATACCACTCCGCCTATGACGAAGTCCGTGATGCGCTCCAGCGAGGCATTGGCTTTGGTCCGCTGGTCAGCATCTGGGAGATGGCCGTCACGCTGATATTTGGTGCAGTCCTGCTTTGGAAGGCAGATTGGTCTGCAATCAAAACAGAGATGGCGGGAAACAATTCCGTACTACATAATTCGAGCCCAGACAGACACCTATAGGATTTCAAAAGCAATTGATTTGGGTTATGGGCAACATCATCAGCTTTCAGCAGGCGATCACTTTTGGGCAGGTTGGTCACCCTTCAATTCTTCCGCTTATCCACCAATCACCCGGGGTTTATCGTATTTGTTAAAACATTCAACCCAACTGCTTAACCTCACCGCCGCCACACCTACCAGGATGCCAGCAACCACGTCCAAGAGGTAATGTTGTTTGGTGAATAACGTCGAAAACAAGACCACTCCCAGAAAAAGAAGCCACGCCCAGGAGAGACGCGGTTTCCAGCGCATCCATACCAATGTCATCACAGTTGAAAGATATGCATGCCCGCTCGGAAGTGCATTATAAAGGCCGTCGTGAGCATAAACATATCGCAGCAGGTCTGCTGCCCAATCATGGCCTGTTACAAGGGGGCGTTCAACATAGGTGGGAAAGAGAGCATAAGAAATCTGTCCCGCCAATATGGCCGCGATGGAAGAAATCAACAATACCTTAAAAAGCTCATCTTCCATTGCCATTGCGGCCCAAATATACCCCCCCACCCAGAGATAAATCACAAGCAGATAAGGCACCGCCCAAACCGGCCAGACCGGTATCAGATGATCCAGCGGAATCTCCGGCCGGACTCCCCCACTGGACAGCCGGTTGAGAGGAAAGTAGAAAGATTGTATTAAGAGTGGAATTAACAATAATAGGAAACGCTTCTTTTTTGACATGCAGGCACCATCTCCATAAGCAGCGCCCGCCCTTTTCACAAGCAGGCAGGCGCAAGAAGGGTATCATTGATAAACATATCCCTCGCCTGCTATTATAAACCTAAAACTACACTGTGTTTAATAGCACAAATTCTCAATTACGGGGCTGAAAGGTGCGCCAAAGGTTGCACCGATAACCATCCCAAAAATAATATGGAGGCCGGCTTATTACTCATTTTATGCTCCCTTTCTCGTAACTTCCTGATTTGAATACGCTGGAGGTAGTGGATTGACATCCAATCCTTTTTACACGCCACCTACTCTTTCTTTTCCATCAAGCCGGTGCATGGCTGGTCATTCTTAATTCTTTGATATTTTTGAGCAACAACACTGCCAGGATCAGATTCGCCAATGCAATTGTTGGAAAAACCACGACTTCCACAGCGCTGACCGGCATACCAAGACGCACCATGTTGAATGCCATCAGGCTGACAGCGGTACCCATCGTCAGGAATTTCATCAATCCCACTGAAGCCAGCAAATAACCCCAAGGTTTGCGGCGCAAGAGCAGAATACCCGCCAGCAGACAAGCCGGAACAATGATGCCTAAGTCCATCGCCTGGATGAACATGCTGGTGGTATTTTCCAGCACGGGAATAGCGCCCGGTGCAAAGGTGGCAGCGATGCGACCCAGCCACGCCAGCGAGAGAAAGGCGGCAGTGCAGAAGAACAATCCTGCAATCCAACCGTGCGGCATCTTCTCAGAGAAATGCGCAGGCAGGGTCTTCAGGTCAAAGGACATCATACTCAGGATGAAAGCAAACAGGCTAAGGCTGAACAGTGCCACATAGACCAGAAAGAGTCTGTTGTATGCCGCGCCGAAGCACATGGTGATATAGGTATATAAAATGAAACCCAGCGTACCGGTCAGCAAAATATGCCCGCGCAAAGAACCGCGCCGAGTTAACCAGTAAGAGATCGCCAGGGCCGGCAAACCCAGCACAAGGGTAACCAGGTCGTTGGCTTGCATCTGGGCAGCAGAGCTAACCGTATCCCAGTAATACAGCCCACCGGCGTTGATGGTTATCTGCTCGCCGCGAAAAGTAGTCAGAGGATAGGATTGCCGCTCAACAGGCATAAGGCCGGGCAGAGCTGCGATGAAAGCAAGGAAAATAATCGGCGGTACGAGAATTTTTAAAGCAGGCTGATTTTTCATACTTTTCCTTTTGTTATTTCAGGTAACGGTGCTCACTCTAAAAAATAACAGATGACCAGGCACAAATTCCATCCCAATCCCGGTAATCGCCAATGGGAGATTTCACCATCTTTACCATAAGGCGGTCCACAAAGGATAGGGCATCAAGGTCAATTTTGCCTGCGAAAAATACTTCATCCATAGGGTCCAATAATGGGCGAACCGAATTTAAATACGCAAGGCGTGATACCCGGCTGGCTTCATCATTACCCAGGTTAAGTATATGAACAGTGAATAGCGCCACTGGCATTTGACTGAGTACAACCTGGTTTTTCTTAATGAAATCCACCATCTCCGGCAACCAGTTCGCCATATGGACGGCACTGCCCAAAATTACCGCATCGCAACCATTGAGTGATGGGTTGGCATTGACAGGTTTAACGACTACACTGAAACCGCGCCTGGCAAGTGTTTCGCCGATGACTGCCGCAATCTCCGGCGTGGAACCGGCATGGGTGGCGTAAGAAATCAAAATTCTTTTATTCATTATGTCGTCCTTTGAATAAACAATTTCGGGAGTAACAAATTCCGGGGCATGGATGGCGGCATAGCCAAGGCCTGAGCAGGAGACTGCCATTACACCCATGGATACCCCGGCAAATTTGAGAAACTCGCGGCGAGAGAATCTTGGCAAGGTCATGATATTTCTTCAATATTAATGATTGGAGAAATAAGCCTGTAGACCGCGGATGATACCCAGCAGCCCGGGCAGAGCAGTGCGCAGGTTGGGATGCTCGAGCGTTTTCCCGTCATGCTCAGGTTTCGTTTCAGGCAGGCAGAAGGTGGTGGCGGAATCCACATCAGGTTCCTCTTTTACAAACAAGGCGTGAGTATAAATAGCGCTAAGATTTAGATCGAGATTTGATTGCATCTTACTTCCTCCGTATGCATACAGTGTATTTCTCATCAAATAAAAACGGACTACACAAAGATGTAGTCCGCTAAATAAAAATGATGTGGTTTTAAGTTACTCGATCAATCCTAATTCCCGCGCTCGTTCAACAGCTTTAACTTGCTTGCCTACGCTTAATTTTCCATAAATGCTCTTGATGTGGAAGCGCACTGTATTCATGCTCACGACCAATTGCTCTGCAATTTCGATGTATTTCAATCCTTGCGCCAGCAGGCGTAACACTTCCAATTCCCGCTCGCTGAGCGGTTCGATGATCCCATCCACCTGGCGAGACGCAAAACCAGGCCGGCCTTCCGCGGGAAATGCAGCCAGAAGGGCGTGAATATACTCTGTCTGCGCCAGCCGCTTTAGCAATATGGCAACCTCCGTCCCCTCATCTACAAAGAGACGAATATATCCTTCTGGTTCGGCCAATGTCAGGGAGCGTTCCAGCCACACAGACGCCAATTTCGCATCCCCCATTCGCTCGTGCATCAAAGCTCCCAGCACGAATGCCAGCATAGCTGTTCTATTCCGTTGACCGCTTTCTGCCAACTTAAGAATTCGCTCTGCCAGTTTGATTCCCTCTCGAAGATCTGCCTCTTCCCCACGCGCCAGCATGATACGCAGATAAGCAAGATGAACCTCATCAGTAGTGTAAGCAACTTGTCCTCCCGGTGTGATGCCACTCCGGCTTAATATCGCTTCTGCTTCCGGCAAATTGCCAGCAGCCAGGAAATACTGAACCTGGTGGGCAATTAATCCGGGCCTTAACCACCCGGGCACACCCGCATCAATTAGTTCTTGCGCATCCCGAAGGTTTTTCTCCATGTCATTCAGGTTGCTTTCGGCAAGGAGCAAGCGGGCAAAATTTAGTTTTATATAGACCAAAGATGCGTGGTGCCCCAGAAATGTCCCCAACTGGATTCCACGCAGGTAATAGTCACGTGCTTGCTCGATCTGATTTCGCTCATAATAGACCAGCCCCAACGCCCCATAAATCGTCCCAATGATGGGCGGCGCTGCCCCCCTGGTGCACTCCATCTGTTCGATCATCTGCGAGGATACCTCGTCTGCAAAACCCAATCGGCCGTGCTGGAGGCTCATCAAGATGAGATGCGTGGCTGCCAATGCCCCTGTAACCGAATCATCCGACTCGCGGCTGAAGCGAATGGCTTGCTTCAGGGCGACAACGGCAGGATTGAATTGCACTGCCTGGCGGTATCCTGCTCCTAAGCCCAAATTTGCCAACCCTGACACACGAGCGTTGCCCGAAGAGATAATTTTTAAAGCCTTTTTGGCGTTTTTAATTGCATCAGGAATCCTGCCTTGAGATTGCAAGAGGTTGGCTTTCAGCGCAAGACACTCTGCCCGCAAATCGTCCATCGCCACTATATTCTCCAGAGCCGTCTCAACTTGTTGAAGATGCACTGCCGTCCTGGCAAAATTCCCGCGCAGGAGATACATCCATGCAATATTGAGGTTCGTCTGCAGGCTTTGGGCGCGCCATTCTGCAGGCAGGGATTCTATCCAGGTTTCGACACGACGTACATAGCCTTGATTCAACAAAGTCCAGGTATGCGTTTCAAGCAAGGTGACAACATGAGCAAAAGCTTCCGCAGCCAATGCGTGGTCTATGGCCTCCACTGGCATTTGTTGGCGTTCAAACCAATCAGCTGCGCGAATATGTAAATCTTTCACGCGTTCCGGCTCGGAACGGTTCAGAAAACTGCGTAGTACATCTGTGAAGAGCTGATGATAGCGATACCAATGTCCTTTGTCGTCCAAAGGGATTAGAAAGAGATTAGCTGTCAGCAACTGTTCCAACAGAGCAGCGGCATCACTATATTGGGTGACAGCATTACAAAGGTCCGGGGTGAATTTTGTGAGGATTGAAGTCTGTAGAAGGAATTGCTGTACGGAAGGCGATTGTTGTTTGAGAACTTCCTCAGTGAGATAACTGAGAATATGGCGGTTATTACCATTTAGAGATGCGATCACGGCGGGCGGGTTTTTGCCTCCCCTCATAGAGAGGCCTGCCAATTGCAAACCTGCTATCCAGCCTTCGGTGCGCTCCTCCAAAAGGGAAAGGTCATGTTCGACCAGCGGAATCTGTATCACATCTCGGAAGAAAGATTCGATTTCCTCTTTCTTAAAACGTAAATCTGCGGCGCGGATTTCGGTCATCAGGGCATGTGCACGCAAGCGTCCCAACGGCAAGGCAGGGTCTTCACACGTGACAATTACAAATTGTAATGCCAGCAGATGACCGACAAGTTCTTGCAAGATATCAAGAATGAATGGATCCTGGATCGTTTGGAAGTCATCCAACACGCATACCGGGGTGACCCCCGAAGCCAGCAGATCTTCAGTCAATAATGCAATCAGCGTCTCGCGTGGTGGAAGTTGGTTGGCCTCCAGCAAAGCCATCAATTCCACGCCAATGGTTTTGTCTGCCCTTTGAAGCGCTGCGATCAAATAAACAAGAAAGTGCAAAAGTTCATTATCGGATTCGTCAAGGGCAAGCCAGACAACCGTTCTACGAGTATTCTCCCGCCATTCCGCCACAAGAGCACTTTTTCCATATCCTGCGGGAGCTGAAATCAAAATTAACGGATAATGTGCCCCCAAGCCATCTTCAATGCGAGAAACAAGGTCCTGTCGCTTCACCCTGCGTACAGGTGAAGGTGGCGGGAAAAATTTGGTCTCAATCAACGGTAGAAGGGTCACTAATAAAATTATAACGTCAAGATGAAGAAGAACACTATTTTTTAATACCTATAACGGTTTTACGGCTTTCACAAGCTCACTTGACAAAACAGGAATAAACGCATAATCACCCGGTTTTTACTTTTTTCGGGTGTTTTTTCGCTGCTTTCGTAGCGAAAAAACACCCATTAAAACATCTCCCCCGCCTCAGGCGGGAGACAAAGGGGGTGGTGGTTTTTCTATTCCCGAATTTGTAAAAACCGTGTATAACGGTTTTCAAAGGGGGTTGCCAAGCCATTCGTTCTGGCGTATAATTGCGGCGTTATTCGGGGCGTGGCGCAGTCCGGCTAGCGCGCTTGCATGGGGTGCAAGAGGTCGGAGGTTCAAATCCTCTCGCCCCGACAAATAAGTACCATATATGGCGTAAATGACCCTCATACTGGCTAGATATGGGGGTCGCTTATTTAAACCCTCATTTTTGTACACCTTCAGTACACCTTCCAAGAAAGTGGATATTCAAGTATGTTGCCGAAAATCCCCTTCTGAATACAATTAAACTAGATTTTGAAATCTAACTTCAGGAGTTTTTCGTGAACTATCCTCTGTGCGAGGTGTTTGGTTATCCATTTAATAATGTATCACGTAAAGCAGAAGAAGATAGATCGCAAACACTCTGCCCATTTCATAATAAGTTTCCAAAATGTACAAAAGATAAAGCCAACAATCCGCTTGGGGTCTGTTCAACCTTTGAATACGGAAACCCGATAATTATTTGTCCCGTGCGTTTCAGACAGGATTGGCGGATTCTATCAGATGTCTCCTCTTTTTTGGTTCCTGGTATAACCGATTACAAATACGTTACAGAAGTAAGGATGAAAGACGGTGAAGGTAATGAGGTTGGAAATGTAGATGCAGTATTAGTTGACTATAAGGATGGAGAGGTGGTTGATTTCGGAGCATTGGAAATTCAGGCAGTTTACATTTCAGGCAATATTCGTAATCCCTTTGAACATTATATGGCTAACCCTTTCAAAGCCATGAACGAAACTTGGAGCGGCGCCAATCCGCCTCGGCCTGACTGGTTATCCAGTGTAAAACGATTAGTTAGACAACTCACAGTTAAGGGAGTCATATTACAAGCTTGGAAAAAGAAAATGGCAATCGCTGTTCAAACTCATTTCTATCGAGAACATTTACCCGCATTAAAGAATATTAAAATAGTTTCCCCAGATGAATCAGATCTTTGCTGGTATTTATACGATTTGTTCCTCGATAAAGAAAAAAACGAGTATAATTTAATGCTAGTAGAACAAGTGTACACGAAATTCATCGATGCTTTAGAACGCTTTTCCACACTTCAAGCAGGAGACATCAATCAATTTACTAATGTCATAAAGGAAAGAATAAGAAGGCATGGCGGTCCAGCTCACCCTTTTGAATGATCCAGATAGAGTAATTAATGTAGCTTCGGTCAAACATCGAAGTCCCTTTCGCTATCCAGGTGGGAAAACTTGGCTTGTCCCTCGCATTTTTGCATGGATCGGAGCTCGTCATCGTCCTCACTCCTTTATTGAACCTTTTGCTGGTGGTGGAATTGTCGGGTTAACTGTTGCTTTTGAAAATTTGGCTGATCATGTCACCTTGGTCGAACTCGATAACCAGGTAGCTGCTGTCTGGAAAACCATAATCACGCAAGGTGAAGGTGAATGGCTTGCAGAGCGAATAGAGCGTTTCGATTTAACCATAAAAAATGTTAATCAAATTTTAGAGCGTAAAGATCTGGAAACAAGAGAAAAAGCTTTTCAAACCCTTCTTCAAAATCGAACAGCACATGGTGGAATCCTTGCACCGGGGGCCGGGCTTTTAAAATACGGTGAAAATGGAAAAGGTATAGCCTCACGCTGGTATCCGCAGACTCTGGCCAAAAGAATCAGAGAAATAAATTCAATTCGGGATCGACTGAGCTTCATTCACGGAGATGCCTTTGAAGTAATTTCTGAGAATGACAGCCCAGATACCACTTTCTTTATTGACCCCCCATACACTGCTGGTAGTAAGCGGGCTGGATCGAGGCTATATACTCACTTTGAAGTAAACCATGAGCGTCTTTTTTCAATTCTCGAAAAAACCACAGCGGATTTTCTACTTACGTATGATAATGATGACTATGTCAAGAAATTAGCTACTAAACATGGTCTTGAGTTTGTAGAGATCGCCATGCAGAATACCCACCTCACAAAAATGACGGAGTTATTAATTAACCGAAATCTGGATTGGGCGATTTAGAAAATTCTCCAATAAAAAATATTACTACACATTCCACATATTTGATATTTCGGTAATTGTCTTTCCATAGTACTCACCACCAATCCACGGCCTGAACCAAGAGAAGGATCGGACCGTGTTCATTACTTACCCCTCATCCCGATGAAAGGATCAACCCAGACTTCCGATCCGCAGTTTGGGCATTTATAGCCAACCCATGACGGATTGACGTTCCCAAACTTCATCCTAAAGGCAAGAAATTCGATCATGCCTTTTTTGTCTTTCGGGTCGAAAGACACCTGGAGCTGAGTCCTGCACATTGGACACGGGCGGTAAGAGTTTTGATACATAATTCTCACCTCCTCTTGGCTCATGGCCGGCATTAACAGAGTTACCTCTGTTAATGCCGATCCACGACCAGACCAAGGCAGCCCGTCGTGGTTACCCGGAGGAGATCTCCAGCCTACCGCCCAGATTATGGACAGCAGGTATATCGCTAATGAGGATTAACGAATGGAACCGCCGTAGTCACACCTCGGTCTGGTCTGCTTTATCAGGGTTCACCTGTTTTAGCCAAAATTGGAATTACAAAGAGCATTTCGTTTTCTTGTGTACAAAGACATTTTATTTTTTCTCGGTTTCAGTCAATTAATGGCAACTTATATGCAAAATGTGTGGTGAGATATTTCTGGGAGTATTCCGGCAGAACTCTTTTAACAGATTGGGTGGGGATTGGATTACCTGCTGTTCCTTTTATCTTAATAGCTAACGGGATTAATTACTTAAAATCTAAAGATCTTCGCGCGAATTCAGAGTATATCGGGCACCCTGCGCCGGGTTGGAGAGTAATAACAATTGTGATATCCACATTAGCTCTCTTACTATTAAACGTAGTGATTTTTTCTATGGGCCAGAATCCAACAAGGATCAGTGGGGCTGATGATGAGAAAAATTTTGGGGTTATAGAAAAACAATTACTCCTAAGGTTACCAACCAGAATATAAAAAAGAGCACATTTATTCCAATAAATCCAACGGTAAAAACTGATAAATGCAAAAGATGGGATGAAATAACGGAATATGAAAAAGGTAAAATTATTTGTGCGTATGGAATTCCAAAATATGCTTACTGGGGCGATAATACACAATTCTATATTAAATTTAGTGACGATTCATCTGGATTTAGGATGATTGTTTTGGTTGGAAAATGCATAGAAGCGGAGGGGATTATAAAAACCTATGGAAATATGCCATATATTGAATTAGGGGAAGAAATTACAGTGCGCAATGATACTAAGCGTTGTTACTGAGAACCATATGTATCACTAGGGTAATCGTATTTCAAACAGAGAGGACGGCCAGCAAGTAACCCTCATATCATGGTCTGTAAGGAAATCTTGAATGGCCGAAATAGCCACCTGAAGAGCCTCGTCTTTCGGATAGCTAATGAGGGAAATGCCTACCCGCTCCAAACGGGCGCCGGCTTCATTGGACTGCTGCAAGCCCTATTCAAGCACATCACCTTCCCAGTTGCAAGGTCGGTTGCCGCAACGCAAAAAAACCAGCCGGGTTTGAACATCTTGCACTAAATGTCCCGGTTCAACCCACAAACCATAGATCGCCCCGGTGGCTTGATTCACCTTGTTAGGCCGGGCAACGTTAAGCGAGACAAAATTTGCCAGAAACACCACCACCAACAGCAGATACAACAACCTCCGGTCCGGTTTGAAAGCCACCCCCATGAGAATCAGCCAGAAAGGGATCGTTGGCAGCAAATAAGCCGGCTCGGTTGGGATGCCCCAGTAAAAGAGTTCGTACACCAAAATAAGCACAAGCGCCAGAACCGGCAAACCATGCTGTCCAGACTGGCTAAAGAATCGCCTTTTAAAGAACCCCAGGGCCACTCCCCAAATTAGCATAATGGATGCCAGCAGCCCCCAGAAATAAATATTCTTATACACAAAACGCCCCAGCCGCAGGTAAGGTGTCCAGTACTCCTCCCCTCCTACCGTGGGCTTTAGAAAACGGGTCGTCCATTCAGCAAAGTCGGCCGGCGGCAGGTAAAAGACCAAGGTGAAGAAAGCAGTTGCAGCTCCTGTTTGAATTAATTTTTTGCGTGCCTCTGGCTGTACGATGAAATACCAGATGAGAAACCCCGCGGCAATCAGTATGCTGGTTGCGCGTGAGCCGGCGCCCAGCGCCATCGCCGCGCCCCCTGTAAAGTATTTTCCCCGCAATACTTGAACAATCCCCAGAAACACAAAGCCTATTCCGAACAAGTAGTCCATTGTACAGGTGGAGTTTACCCAATAATACGGGTGGACTGCCAAGATCAGCGCCAGGAGTGAGTGATGCGGAACATTAAACTGCCGGCATAAACGCAGAAACCCAACCAAGGTGATCAATGACATCCCCATCACTGCCAGGTTGGTCAAAAAACTGCCTCCCAACCGGTTTAGAAAAAAGATAATCGTCTCGAAAACGAAAAAACCGGGGCCGCGTGAAGGCACATAATCCAGTGTACGAACGAAATTAAAGCCGGTCCACAAAACGTTGTACGTATCGTTATCACTGCCGTAACCGAGGAAGAGAAAGGGAAGATAGAGAATAAATGCAATCAGGAGGACAAGAGAATCCGGCAGCGTCTTTTTCATCAAACCTCTTGTGCAAGGATACCAGCGATTTCTTAATCTGCCCAGACGAAAAACCATCCTGTTCCAGCATGCAAATAGGTTTTATCTACTGCAAAAATTAAGTTGATTTGTCTGAACATTTTTGTTATAATATTCACAAAGAACGAAGAGAAAGGCTTCAGGGAGGTAGGAAATGTATTATATTATTGTTGCCGTCTGGGTTGCAGCTTGTCTCATCCGCTGTGTATTAAAACCGGAAGATCGCGTCAAAATTCGGCAGCTTCGCGATTGATGTACTTATCGTAAATACTTGATACAAGCCTGCGCACCTGGCTTGATCCAAGCCGTGCATTACTGCGCCGCTGTCTTCTTGAGCAGCGGCGCTTTTGATTGGTGCAACCATATATTGAGAACCCTTTAGAAATTCACACACTGCTCAAGACAAACCCGAAAGATATAAATTAAATAAATCCTACTTGAACACTCTGATTAAGTTGGTATAATACCAGCTATGTCAAAGGAATTCTCGCGCCGCGAATTTTTAAAATTATCACTATTGACACTGGGCGGACTGGCTCTGCGCCCAATGCGCACCAACACACTGGATAGCGCCCTGGCAGGCAAGGACGTTGCCCGGGTTGCCACCCACTCGGTCAGTGTTTACAGTCAGCCCAACGATAAAAGTAAAATCCTCTTCCAGCGCTACCGCGATGAACTGGTAAACATTTATTATGAGGTCGTCTCGGAAGATGGTCCCAAGTACAACCCCCTTTGGTACCGGGTATGGGGTGGTTATGTTCACAGCGCCCACCTGCAACGCGTCAGCGTGCGCCTCAACCCGGTGGTCACCACGCTGAATCGCAAAAAACAACTGGCCGAGGTAACCGTACCAATCAGCCAATCCTTCCGCTATACCACCCAGAAAGGCTGGGAACCTCTTTACCGCCTTTATGAGGATTCCGTACATTGGGTGGTCGGTATAGAAGAAGGCCCAGATGGGCAGCCCTGGTATCGCATCAAAGATGAACTCTTTGATATTGACCCGCTCGATTACTTCACACCAGCACAAAACCTCAGGTTAATTGAAGACGAAGAGATCTCCCCACTCTCACCAGAAGTGCCCCCGGAAAAGAAGCGCATAGAGATTTCCATCCCGCACCAGACGTTGACCGCTTATGAATACGATAATATCGTTTTACAGACCAGCATTTCTTCCGGCATGCCGATGAGTGAGCCTCCCCCCGGGCAGCCCTCCACCGATACGCCGAAGGGAGAGTTTCATGTTCAGAATAAAATGCCCTCCAAGCATATGGGGGACGGACAACTAACTGCCGATCCGGATGCTTATGAACTGCCGGGGGTGCCCTGGGTTTGCTTTTTTGAACCGGCCACAGGGGTCGCCACGCATGGAACCTACTGGCATACCAACTATGGGACGTTCATGAGTCATGGTTGCGTTAACATGCGCCCTGAAGAATCAAAGTTTATCTTTCGCTGGGCAACACCCAACTACGCGTATGGGGAGTGGGACGTGCGCGGTTACGGCACGCGCATCCTGGTCACCTGATCATTTACCGCCCACAAACTCCCGAAAAACCCGATTTCCCAACAGCCGCCCTCGTTTTGTCAACCGCAGGGCGGTTTTTTGCTCCCCCTGCCATTCCAGCAAACCAGAGAAAATAAGTTTGTGAATTTGCGCGGGAAAAGCGTCCTGCAGCGATAAGCCAAATCTTTTCAGAAAACCGGCCGCCTGAACCCCCTCCCGTGTCAACCGCAGCCCCACCATCATCATTTCTTCCATTTCCGTTTGGGATGTTAAAGGGGTAAGAGAATCCAGTGCTGGTCCGGCTGGAAATTCAACCGTCTGTGCACGCATACAGCGCTCAATGTAAGTGCCCACTCCGGTTACATTCGCGGTGCGCATCCCATCCGCATAACCGTGCGCTGCTGCACCAAAGCCCAAATAAGGCAGGCTGCGCCAGTACTGTAAATTATGCCGGCACACAAGCAGTTCCCCATCGTCGTTTTCCCTGGCCCAGTTTGAAATTTCATATTGCTCAAAACCAGCTCTCTCTAAAAAGTCACTCGTCCATTCATATATTTCAGCAGCCAGATCATCATCAGGCGCAGTCGTCAATCCACGCTGCACCCAGCCAAACAGGGGGGTGCCCTCTTCAACCGTTAACGCATAGAGCGAGAAATGTTCTGGATTCAGAGAACAGGCAATCTCCATCGTCCTCTGCCAACGTTCCAAACTCTGATCTGGCAGTCCAAATATCAGATCGAGGTTCAGGTTTGTGAAACCTGCCTTGCGGCTCCACTCAATCGCACGCAATACATCATAAATATCGTGCTGGCGTTCCAGAAACACAAGCTCTTGCGGGTCAGCGGATTGCATTCCAAAACTCAGGCGGTTGACTCCCGCCGCCCGCAATCTTTGCAAACCATCAAAAGAAACCGTACCTGGATTTGCCTCCAGGCTAATCTCAACCCCTGGCAGAACGGCAAACGATCTTCGAACTGCGCCCAAGATTTTCGCAATGGCCTCTGGCGGCAGCAGTGAAGGTGTCCCACCACCAAAAAATATCGTGTGAACTGGTGCTGGCAGGCGCGTCTCTGCAGCTCTGCCAACCAATTTAATTTCTTGACACAGCGCCTCAACATAAGCGGGAATTAACGCCTCTAACCCGGTGGTGGTATTAAAATCGCAATAACTACAGCGATGACGACAAAAAGGGATGTGTAAATAAAGACTAATGCTGGTCTCGTCCATCATCGTTAAGATAGCACATTCATCAAGCTTTGCACAGGGAGCGGCAGAAGAAACAATAAAAAATGTATCTATGTGTTTTTTGCGATATTTTTGCATGCCAAACCAGAATCCTTGCCAAAAGGAAGGTTATGGTATAATCCGAACGCGACCGGGGAAAGTTCCCCGGTTCTTCAAATAAAATATGAGTCCAGAATCCAAATCCTCCCCACAAAATTGCCCGACATGCGGTGCTCGTCTAAGCGAGAATGCAACCCGCTGCCTGGTTTGTGGCCGTACCTTGACCCCTTCTGAACTTGGTAAATCCGCAAAGACGGTTCAAGGGCCGCGCATGCCAGAGATTACATTAAGCTTGCCAATTGCACTGGGCTTGATTGTCATCGTGCTTGCCATCGGCGCGGCGGTTGTTTTTTCCCTGCTGCGCTCAACCGGACGGGTTGTCGAACCCACCACAACGCCGACTGTTACGTTGACCCCTACCCTGACAGCAACCCCAACAGCCAGCCTGACACCTTCTCCTCAACCTTCCTTTACGGCGCTGCCCCCTCTGGAATATTCCGTAAATTCAGGTGACTACTGTGCCACGATAGCCGCCATTTTCAACGTTTCTGTACAGAGTATTGTGCTGCTTAATAATCTGCCTGCAGACTGCGGCACGCTGTATATCGGACAAAAACTGCTCATTCCCCAGCCCACCCCAACCGCTTCTCCCCAACCTACCGCGACCTTGAGCGGCTCCGAAGCGACTGAAGAGGCCTGCGGGAAACTGCCCTACACAGTCGGTGAGAATGACACGCTCAGCGGAATCGCCCGGAATTACAATATCAGCATTGATGTATTGAAAGAATATAACGGCATGACCTCCGATATCGTCTATCAGGGTCAGAGTTTGATTATCCCCCTATGCCAACGCCTGCCCACCCCAGGCCCAACCCCAACCGCCACCTTGCCGCCCCCCTATCCGGCACCAAATTTGGTGCTGCCTGCTGATGGCCAGCCTTTCGCTGATTCGAACGCATCCATCACTTTGCAATGGGCGGCTGTCGGAGTGCTGCGGGAGCAGGAAGCCTACCAGGTTATCGCGGAAGATGTAACCGGAGGAACAGGGCGCAGGTTGGTAGCGTATGTCGCCGATACGAAATACATCATTCCGGCCAGCTTCCAACCTACTGATACGATCCCCCATGTCATTCGCTGGTGGATACAGCCGGTACGCCAAGTGAGCAGCACCAAAGACGGGCAGCCTATCTACGACAGCGCAGGTGCGATAAGCATTCCCCGCACTTTTACCTGGAGTGGTACGACCGGCGGCGGGAGCAGCCCAACAGCCACCCCTACTCCCTGAAAAATTTTCTCAACAATAACAAAAGACCGGCTATTTTAGCCGGTCTTTTGTTATATACCAGTCTTCTCAAACCTCTCCTTGCTCCAAAAATCGGGTAGCCTGAATAGCCGCTGCCGCGCCCATCCCCGCCGAGGTGACTACCTGGCGGTAATGCGGGTCGGCAATTTCTCCAGCCGCAAAAACACCTGCAATGTTTGTACGCATCTGCATATCCGTGCTGATGTAACCCAGCGAATCCATTTCCAACTGTCCTCCAAATATCTGTGTGTTGGGTTTATGGCCGATAAAGATAAATACACCATCCACCGCCTCCACACGTTCTTCTCCAGTCTTGAGGTTTTGCAGCACGATTTCTTCCACAGCATCCTTCCCGCGGATCTCCTTGATCACAGTATCCCAAGTAAACCGAATCTTCTCACTCTTTTTTGCCCGGTCTTGTAAAATCGCCCCGGCGCGCAGTTCATCGCGCCGGTGGATAATGTTCACCGTGGAAGCAAAGCGGGTTAAAAACAGGCCTTCTTCCACTGCGCTATCCCCGCCCCCTACCACCGCTACTTTTTTGTCCTTGAAGAACCAGCCATCACATGTGGCACAATAAGAAACTCCCTTGCCAGTCAATTCGGTTTCTCCTGGGATCCGCAAGTGTACCGGCGATGCCCCGGTGGCAACGATCAACGTCTTCGCTTGGATTTCTTTACCATAAGTTTTAATACGAAATGGCCGGCTGGAGAGATTGACCTCCGAGGCAACATCGAATTCAAAGCGGGCGCCGAACCGTTCAGCCTGTTTTTGAAAAAGCTCTCCTAACTGCATTCCCCCCACGCCTTCCGGAAAACCGGGGTAATTTTCAATGATATACGTCAACGCAGCCTGTCCACCCAATTCCATGCCGGTAATTACCAGCGGGTTCAAATCTGCCCGGGCCGCATACAATGCCGCCGACATACCGGCCGGGCCAGCGCCCAGAATTACAACGTTTTCTATTCCGTCGGGGTTGTTGCTACTTGCAGCCGGAATCCCGGTAAGGTTAAAATCCATCTTTCACTCCTTAACTTCACAATGATTTCATCCTATTGGATGCATCCATCTCCAAAAGGTAACAACGCATTTCTTATAAATCCTATCATAAATTCCCCTGTGCTATAATCTTTTCAGCATAACTTCCTTGAGTTTGTGAAAACAAAATCGAAGAATGTCCTCAACAAATGAAGTGGATACAGACTCCCTAATTTTTCCCCCCGATACAGATTCCCCCTGCCGGTATACACATTTGCACCCGGCTGCCCGCCTGGGGGTAGCTTCGTTTAACCGGCAGGAATTTTTTGAAGCACATGAAGAACTTGAAACCGCCTGGCGAGCCGAATCAGGCGCGCTGCGCGAGCTTTATCATGGCATCTTACAAGTTGGCGTGGGTTATTACCATATTCAGCGCGGCAATTATTCCGGCGCGCTGAAACTATTGCAGCGCGCCCGCCGCCGGCTTTTACCCTTTCCCGAAATCTACTGCGGCATTGATATCGCAAGACTAATTTCTGATATGCAACGTGTTGAGAAAGAACTGCTCCACTTGGGGCCGAAACACATCACGAGTTTCAATACCGGTTTATTTAAGCCGCTTATCTTAAGGTTGGAAAAGGACAAAACGAATGACAAATGAGAAACCTTTCCTGAACAAGGTCGCCCTCGTGACCGGTTCTGGTCGCGGTATCGGGCGCGCCATCGCACTCCTGTTCGCCCAAAAAGGCGCAGACATTGTGGTTAACTATGTGCGCAACCAAAAGCCAGCCGAAGAAGTTGTTACCCTTATTGAGGCGTTAGGGCGCAAGGCTATCGCCATCCGTGCCAATGTAGGAAAAGTGGAAGATATTGATAAATTATTCCAGACCATTGAAGAGACTTTTGGCGGCTTGGATATCTTTATCAACAATGCCGCCTCAGGGTTTAACCGCCCCGCCCTGCAACAGAAAGTTTCCGGCTGGGACCACACAATGAACGTCAACGCCCGTGCCCTGCTCTTTGCAGCCCAAAGAGCCGTTCCGCTGATGAAAAAACGCGGCGCTGGCTGGATCGTAAGTATCTCCAGCCCGGGTGGTTCACGCGTCCTTCCTGATTATGTCGCAGTGGGAGCCAGCAAAGCCGCTCTTGAATCACTTACACGCTACCTGGCAGTGGAGCTTGCCCCCGCCAACGTCCATGTTAACGCTGTATCTCCGGGCATTGTGCTAACGGATGCATTGCAACACTTTGCCTCCTTAAGCGATCCCGAAGTTATTTCGAATGCAGTGCACAATACTCCCGCTGGCCGGCTGGTCACTCCGGAAGATGTTGCCGGTGTGGTGGCTTTCCTTTGCACACCCGAAGCCGGGATGATTCGCGGGCAGGTCATTGTCCTTGATGGCGGTTATACCCTCATTACGCCAGCATAAAAGGCATCCCCTAATCGGCGATTAGAACCGCCCGCATCGGCGCGCCGTCGCAGCCGCCCAGTTTTACTGGCAGTGCCACCAGTTGATACTCTCCCGGCGGCGTCTTGGAAAGGTCCAGCCCTTCCAGCGCGATCACACCCGCTCCAAGCAGAATACGGTGCGTTGGGAGAGGGTCACGATAAGGTGCCACAGAGAGATAGTCCACCCCCACCAGGTGAATGCCCATCTCAACCAGCATCTCCGCCCCATCAGGCGAAATTGCCGTAAAATCTTTGTGAAAAACCGGCGTTTTGCGCGCCCAATACCTTGAATTGCGCGTTCGCAACAGTAGACGGGTTACACCCGCGGGGATCGAAGCAGCGTCAAGAACATCTTCCGTAATCAAATCAACCGAATCCGGGATGCGCACAACCGTTGCTGGGCCTATCAATACCTCAAGCGGCAGTTCGTCCACACCCCGCCCACCCTGGAAAAAGTGATACGGTGCATCCAGGTGCGTTCCGGTGTGAACGCCCATCGAAATACGCGAAATATTGGCATCCCCTCCGGCCTCAATCCGGCTAAAACGCTCCATAAGCACCGTGGGGTCTCCCGGCCAAACCGGCATTTCTGTTGTAACAGTCAGGGTGATATCGTAAATCCGCCTCATGCGAGCCTCCGATCCATATCTTATTATACTCTCTCACCATGAACTGTTTTCAAAGGCGGAAGTCAACATCTCAACTCTTTCTTCCATTGTCATCGGGCGGGGTTTTGCAAAATCTTCGAGCAGTGCTGTTAAAAGTTCCACGCCAATATAACGTCCGTCGTAGAAAACATGCCGGTCAATAAATTCCTTGCGTGTGCCGGGTAAAGTCTTGTCAGCCTCTGTTCCCTCCACAGGCATATACATCTGGTCAAAAAAAAGATTGCCAAGCCCATAATGCACAAAACCATCCCCTATAAACGCCATCCCTTGCGGGTAGTGCGCCTGACTGCCGCTTACAATCACAGCCCCGGCTTCTGCGAGCGGTGGGAAGTCACGCTGTTCACCCGGCGTGGGGGTAAAAGAATAGGACTCAAAGTATTGCAGGGTAACGATCGGCAAATATCCCTCAGCCCGCAGCCGGCCAATCTCCCCCTTCATCCATTCATAATCGCACGGCGCGGCTCCGGCAAGGTCTTCCGTTGCCCAAACCGCCTCAGGCCCCGCAGGGTTGCAGCCTAAAAAAGCCAGGCGGTTACCGTTGTGCTCCACCAGGAGCGGCTGCCTGGCCTCTTCCAGGTTTTTTCCCGAGCCATACGTATGCATCTCATATTCCTGGTACAGCGCAAGCGATTCCACCAGCGCACTGCGCCGCCAGTCCACCAGGTGGTTGCCGGTTAACTCAACGATATCAACACCGCTCTGTTTGAGCAGGTCAATATACTCCGGACGGCTGCAAAACATCAGAGTTTTCTGATAGGGGTTTGCCGGCGGGCATTCTGCTACAAAAGAGACCTCATTGCTAACATGCGTCAGGTCTGCGGCTTCCAGCCACGTCCCGATATCACGCGCTGGATATCCCATTCCCAGCTTCTCCATTTTGGCCGCGGTGGAGCGAACCAACGCTGTAACACCGGTCATCACCAGTGTAGTCAACTTCTCTGGATCACGATTGGTATTAAGGTAAGTGATCTCTTTTTGCAACGCCAATTCACCCGTCAATGTGAATTTCACTGTCAGGGGGTAGTATTCCAAGTGGAAATTGTTGTCCAGCGGGGTAAGCCCGTTTACCCGGAGCACCTTCCAGCGTGGGGACAGATTTTCAAACGGCACAATTGCCCAAGAGGGCATCTCCCCCCAGGCGGCATCCAGTAATTCAGTATCATCCAGGATACGAACACCCTCAGGTGCAGGTGCACCCCACAAACTTGAAAAGGCGAGTAAAGTCGCAGGGCTTACCAGCAAGGGAATCTTCCCGAAAGCGCCCCCATCTTTGCCCCTCCAGGCGTTTTGGACATCTTCCAAACTCACCTGATCAATAATTGTGGGAAAAGGTACAGTCAAGGCGAATACCCAATTCACTTCCCCCATTCCTTCACCCGGTTCAAAACGCAAAGTAGCTCCTTCCTTGCTTTCGGCCGGGTACACATCCACGGGTATAACCAAACTGCTGCGCAGGCCAGGAGGAATTGCCGGGTCAATCCACAACGTGGTGAAATCCGCCGCCGACATCAAAGAACGTGGAGGGGTGGGCGTTGGGAGAACAGCAGAGCTCCC